>CAXBPN010000190.1:0-5169 GCA_963977515.1 uncultured Flavobacteriales bacterium | reverse complement strand
TTAATCCTCTTTAAAACCTTCAAAAAATTGAGGGTTAAAATTAACTAAATGTAGTTCTTTTTTAGCTCTAGTTATTGCGGTATAAAGCCAACGTAAATACTCAACATTCAACATTTCTTCTGTTAAATAACCTTGTTCAACAAAAACAGCATCCCATTGTCCACCCTGTGATTTATGACAGGTAACGGCATAAGAAAATTTCACCTGTAATGCTTGATAATACTCATTTTTACGAATCAATTCATTCCTTTTCTTTTTGTTTGGTTCATAACTATATTCTTCAGAAATAGCTTCATATAATTTATAAAAGCGTTCAGGAGAAATTGATGAAGATTCTGCCAACATACTTTCTGGCAATATTTTAACTTCTAAATTTGGTTCATCAGGGTAATCAATTAAACGGATAGTAATATTTATAAACCTAAAATTGTATTTTTCTTCCTCTCCACTAACTTTCATTACCTCAACAATATCGCCATTTGCAATAAACCCTGCTTTTGAAGTATCATCTAACCAATAATAATTATTCTTAACTATCATTAAATAATCGCCAGTTGACAATTCATCTTCTAACCATCTAATTCTTGACCTAATTTGCAAATTGAATAAATTTGCCCGCTTATTACTTCTACAAATTACCATTACACTTTCATCCCCGTATTTACTATAAGCGTTATCCAAAGCATCTTCTAAATCATAACCCGAAGTAATTTTTACATCCACTTTTTCGATAGCATTAAATAATGGGAGTTTGAAATTTTTCAACATTATTTTATTTCGTAAAAAAGTAGCTAACGTTAAAATTCCAGAATCTTGTTGTTGACGAACAACCTCTGTCAGTTCATTAAATTCAAGATTTAATCCATAAAGTTTATATAGTTCGTAATCATCTAATGCTGGGCTAATTTCCAAACCAATAGGTGGTAATTGAGCAGTATCTCCTATTAAAATCAATTTACAATTAATACCAGAAAACACATATTCGAGTAAATCATCTAATAAACTTTTTTGTTGTCCCCAACTCATCGAACTTAAACCTCCTCCATTGCCTATCATCGAGGCTTCATCAACAAAAAATATAGTGTTTTCAAATTTATTTTGTTTGATGGAAAACTTGGTATATCCATCACCACCAGAGGTGAGTTGATAAATCATTTTGTGGATGGTGAAAGCTGGTTGATTTGAATAATTTGATAGCACTTTAGCAGCTCTACCTGTTGGAGCTAATAAGACTGAAGTAAAATTAAACTGAGGTATGGTTTTTACCATTGCTCCTACAATAGAAGTTTTACCTGTTCCCGCATAGCCTTTTAAAACAAAAACATGTTTTTTAATGTTACTAAATGTAAAATCAGTCAACTCTCCAATTACTTTCAACTGGTTTTCGGTAGGCTGAAACCCGAAATTGTTTAGAAGAGATTGATAGAATAAATTTTGCATTTAAAACCTAAGTTATTATAAAAATAAAAGTACCCTTTAATGCTTAATTTGTACCGTTAACAAAGTAATTAATATTAATCTTCTATTAATTTTTCAAATAGTGTTATTTTAGGCTAAAAAAAATTGTAGATTTGTGTTAATCTAGATAAAAAAATTATTTATATGAAACTGGTAATTCAACTTGTACTTTTAGTAGCAGCAGCTTTTATGGGCTATATGATTTACGATAGTATTGATAGTAAAATAAAATTAGAAGAAGAAATTAAAGATCGTAAAGAAGTTGTAATTGAGCGATTAGAGCATGTTAAAGACGCTCAAATAAGCTTTAAGAAAGTGAAAGGTGAATATGCAAAGTCTTTTGCACAACTTAAACACTTTCTAGAAAATGATTCTTTAATTATTGTAAAAGCGATAGGTGAAGTACCTGATAGTTTATTAGGTCAAGAATCTAAAGCTTTAGCAATGGGTATTATTACTCGTGATACTACCAAGATACCCGTTAGAACTGAACTATTTAAAGAAAATTTTGATAAAATTGTTTCAGAAATTAACATTATTCCTTTTTCTGGCGGAACTGAATTTTCTATAGATGCTGGTGAGATTGAAAAAGGGAAAGTGAAAGTAAAAGTTTTTGAAGTTTCTGCTCCTTATAAAGAAATTTTTAAAGGCTTAAAAACCGATAATGAAGGGATTGATATGAGTCAAGCTTTAACAATTGGATCAATGACAGAGCCAACTACAAACGGAAATTGGGATTAATTAGTTAAACCTACTATACTTAAAAGGATATGATTGAATTCATATCCTTTTTTTTTAACTTAGCGGTTCATGAGTAAAATAAGTCCACACATAAGTATTTTTGATAAATCATTCTCAGTAACAAACGTTGCTGATTATCATGTATATTTAAGTATTGACTTTAATGCAATTACTTACACTATTTTAAATGCTCAAAACAATACATATATTGCTCTTGAAAAATATTTATTAAACGATATTTACAACGATTACTCATTGGTTGAACCCTTAACTACTTTTTTAAATCAATCATTACTTTTAAAACAACCTTTTAAAAGTGTTAACATCGCTTACGTTAACAATAGAGCAACGTTAATTCCAAATGTATTGTTCAATAACTCAGAGTTGAAAACCTATCACCTATTTAACTTTTCTAAATTAGAAGAAGATTTATTTTACGCCGATAAACTAATTAATTTACCTGCTTATAATGTTTATAGCATTCCTGATTATATCATTAATTTATTTAATACGATTGAAAAAGTAAATTATCGTCACTTTTCATCTTCACTAATTGAAGCTTCGGTACTTCATGCTAAAAAAACAAACAACGATTTAGTAATTGACATACATATTTTACCTTCATCATTTCAAATGATGGTGGTAAAAAACCAAACACTAGAATTATATAATTCTTTTCCTTATCAAACTAGCGAAGATTTTATTTATTATGTTCTCTTTGTATTAAATCAATTAGATATTAAGCCAAAAGACATTAACATTAGGTTGTTAGGTGAAGTTGATAAGAATTCTGCTATTTATGAAATTCTTTATAAATATTCTAATTCTATAAATTTTGGAGTTAGAACCGAAAACTTAAAGTTCTCTTATGCTTTTGAAGATATTCCTCAGCATTATTATTACTCATTATTTAACCAATATTTGTGCGAATAATTTCAGGAATACATAAAGGAAAAATTTTTAGTGCTCCTAAAAATTTACCAACAAGACCTACCACCGACTTTGCCAAAGAAGGTTTATTTAATGTGATAATTAATGAGTTTGATATTGATGAACTTTATATTTTAGATCTATTTAGTGGTACAGGAAATATAACTTTCGAATTTGCCTCAAGAGAAGCTAAAAGTATTTTATGTGTGGAACAAAATTTTAATTGCGTAAATCACATAAAGAAAACCGTCCGCTTATTTAACTTTAGTCAGATTGTTGTTTTCAAAAATGATGTATTCAAATACTTAAAAAAGAATACTCAAGTTTTTGATTTTATTTTTGCTGATCCTCCCTACAATATCCCTAACTATAATGACATTCCAAATTTAGTTTTTGAAAAAAAAATACTTTCAGAAAACGGTTGGTTAGTTATTGAGCACGATAAACATACCTATTTTGAATCACATCCTAACTTTTACCAACAGCGTAAATATGGAAATGTGAATTTTAGTATTTTCAAAAACTTAGCTGTTTAAGATTTTAGTCCTAATCTTGAATTTATAATTAGTTACTGTGCTTAAAGAGGTTTCCTATAAAAAAATATGGCAAATATCGCTCCCTATTATTATTAGTGGAGTGGCTCAAAACGTTGTAAACGTTACTGATACTGCATTTTTAGGACAAGTAAGCAATGTAGCTTTAGGTGCTGCAGGTAATGCTGGTATTTTATATTTTGTAATTATTATTACTGGCATGGGCTTTACAACGGGTGCTCAAATATTAATAGGAAGAAGAAATGGCGAACAAAACTATAATCAAATTGGAAAAATTACGGACCATACCTTTTATTTTGTAGTACCTTTTGCTTTACTCCTCTTTACGCTAGTTCAGTTATTTTCTGGTAGTTTTTTAGCAGGCATAACTAAATCTGAAGAAATATTAATTGCAGCTAACCAGTATTTAGATTATAGAATTTGGGGTATATTTTTTGCCTTTATCAACTTTACATTTATTGCCTTTTTTGTTGGTACAACCCAAACTAAAATACTATCGTATGTTACCATACTAATGATGCTTGTTAATGTAATTTTAGATTACACCTTAATTTTTGGTCATTTTGGTTTTACACCCATGGGAATTGAGGGTGCTGCATTAGCATCAACAATTTCTGAAGGAGTTGCTTTCTTATTTATTCTTGGCTACACAGTTACTAAAGTTGATTTAAATAAATACCTATTATTTAAATTTCAAAAACTCGATACCGAGCTATTTGCTAGGTTATTTAAAATAGGTAGTCCTATTATGCTCCAAAATTTTTTATCGCTAAGCTCTTGGTTTATCTTTTTTATGATAATTGAAAAAATTGGAGAAACAGAATTAGCTATTTCTCATATTGTGAGAAGTATTTATATGGTTTTAATGATACCTCTTTTTGGGTTTAGCAACGCAACAAATACTTTAGTAAGTAATTTAATTGGAGAGGGAAGAACAGACTCTGTACTCCCCGTTATTAAAAAAATAGTATTGCTTAGTTTAGGGTGTACTTTTATTTTATCTCTTGTTTGTTTTCTTTTCCCCGCATTTTTAGTCAGTTTTTATACTACCGATATTAATTTAATAGCAATGACTGTTGGCACTCTTCGTGTGATAAATTTTACAATGTTCTTCTTTAGCATCTCTTTTATTTTATTTAATGGTGTTACCGGAACAGGAAATACTAAAGCTTCTCTTTTAATTGAATTTATAAATATTGTTATTTATTTAACCTCAGCTTATTACATTGGCATAACATTACAATCATCTTTACCAGTAGTTTGGGCATCAGAGTTTATTTATTTTGGATGTTTAGGGCTCTTATCCTATCTTTATCTTAAAAAAGGGAATTGGAGAGGTTTAAATATTTAAATTTGTTTTAATGTCAGACGATAAATTATATTACGCTATTGGAGAGGTTGCCAAAATGTTTAAAGTAAACACTTCGCTTATTCGTTTCTGGGAAAAAGAGTTTGACATTATTAAACCCAAGAAAAACAAAAAAGG
>CAXBPN010000189.1:0-5232 GCA_963977515.1 uncultured Flavobacteriales bacterium | reverse complement strand
GGAAAACCGGTGCCAATTCCTATCCGCAATGTTGCGGGACATATAAAGAATTGCAGAATGAAAACGAATTATTCATCACACAAAACAAAAGACTTACAGCAAGTAAGTTTTACCCCTATTCTACCCTTTAGGGTAAATCATATTTGTATAATGCCTTATATGTGCTGTTGTTGCAGTCACTAAGCATTACCCAATAATTTCAATTTTTTCTCGAAAATTTAGGTAATGTTTTTCTCCAAACAAAGGGGAAAACTATATCTCAATCTATCATTTATAATTTTTCAAAATGTCATTAAATAAATACAGCTATACTAAACCGTTTAAATTAGAGTCAGGTAAAGTCTTACCTCAAATAGAGTTGGCTTACACCACTTTAGGTAAGTTAAATTCTACTGGCGATAATGTAATATGGATAACCCATGCTTTAACAGCAAATTCTAATCCCGAAGAATGGTGGAATGGATTGGTAGGTAAAGGAAAATATTTTAATCCTGAAAAGTATTTTATTATTTGTGCAAATGTGTTGGGTTCTGCTTATGGTTCAACAGGACCATTATCAATCAATCCAGATACAGGAAATAAGTATTACCATGATTTTCCTCAACTTACAATTAGAGATATTGTGAATGGATTTGAGCTATTAAAAAACCATTTAAAAATCAATAGAATTCATACCCTTTTGGGAGGTTCTTTAGGTGGGCAGCAAGCATTGGAATGGAGTATTATTAATCCCAATTTGATTGAGAATTTATTTCTAATTGCAACAAATGCAAAACATTCTCCATGGGGAATTGCTTTTAACGAAAGTCAACGGTTAGCAATTAAAGCTGATAGATCTTGGTTTTCTTATAATGATGATGCTGGATTAAAAGGGTTAAAAGCAGCTCGTTCTTTTGCGTTGTTAAGCTATAGAAACTACAATATTTATCAAGCAACACAAGAAGACAATAGAGAAGTGGTTGATGATTTTAAAGCAGCTTCGTACCAAAATTACCAAGGCGAAAAATTAGTTAATCGCTTTAATGCTTTTTCTTATTGGACGTTGAGCAAAGTAATGGATAGTCATGATGTAAGTAGAGGTCGAGAAAGTCTGCAAAAAGCATTGAATCATGTTCAAGCAAATACATTAGTTGTAGCAGTAAATTCTGATTTATTATTTCCGGTTAGCGAATCTATTTTATTAGCAGATAACATTAAAGGAGCAGAGTTAGAAGTGATAGAATCGCTTTATGGACATGATGGTTTCTTAATTGAAACTGACCAATTGAAAGAACTATTTGAAAAATTTTATTTAACACAAAAACTAAAAACTAAACGATATGAGTACGCCTAACAAAAACATTGGATTAATTGGCTATGGAGTTGTAGGTCAAGGATTTTACAGCTACTTAGAAGATAATAAAGAAGAAAAATTACTACCTAAAATTGTTATAAAAAATAGCAACAAAGAAAGGGATGAAGTAAAAGCTAAGTTTATTACAAATGCTGATGAAGTAATTAATGATGAAGCTGTAGATACGGTTGTGGAATTAATTACTGATGATAAAGAAGCGCTAGAAATTGTGACTAAAGCTTTAAAAGCAGGTAAAAATGTAGTTTCGGCTAATAAAAAAATGATTGCAAATAACTTAGAAAAGTTAATAGCATTAGAGAATAATAGTACTGGACGATTCTTGTACGAAGGTGCAGTTTGTGGAAGTGTTCCAATCATTAAAACATTAAATGATTACTACAGTTTAGATACCGTAACCCAAATTCAAGGAATATTTAATGGTTCTACCAATTATATTTTAACACAAATATTTAAAGACAATGCTTCTTATGAAGAATCGTTAGCTAAAGCACAAAAATTGGGTTTTGCTGAAGCTGATCCAACATCTGATGTGAGTGGTAGTGATGCTTTATATAAGTTGTTGATTTTAACAACACATGCTTTTGGAAAATTTATTTCTCCAAATAAAGTATTGAAAATTGGCATTCAAAATATTTCAGATAATGATATTGCTTTTGCTCGAGAAAATGATTTAAAAATTAAATTAATTGCTTCAGTGAAAACGAATAACAATAAACTATGGCTTTCAGTATTGCCGACTTTTGTAACTAACGACAGTGTTTTTTATAATGTTGACAATGAGTTTAATGCTGTTGAAGTTGTTTCTGAAAGTATTGGAAAACAAACTTTAATTGGGAAAGGAGCTGGAAGTCTACCAACAGGACAAGTTATTTATAGCGACTACAAAGCACCAGAAAACTATAAATATAAGTACGATAAAATTTTGTCTGGCAAACGAATTAAGTACGAAACGCAAGAATTGATCTGGGTTTATTCTGATAAAATTACTCAGTTTGAAAAGTACATAGAGCAAGTTGTTATCATAAATAAATCACAAGGCTATGCCAAAATAAGTATTGCCGATTTAATTAAAATTCAAGAAGAATTACTGGATGAAAACTTATCAATTATTGCACTTACAGACGAGGCATTAAAACAATTAAACAAGAAATATGAATTCGCTTACGCATTACAATATGCATGAGTTATTTGTCATACTGAGCTTGTCGAAGTATAGAGAAATATAATTTAATAAAAATGAAAAGTTTTAGAACAGAATTAGAAGATTTAAATAATCCCGTTGTAGAGAAGGATATTGTTGATTTAGCCCGCAGAATAGAATTATTTAAGGAAGGGAAAATTAGTGAAGAAGGCTTTAGAAGTTTGCGGTTAGCTCGTGGAGTTTATGGTCAGCGTCAGTTTGGAGTTCAGATGGTAAGAATAAAATTACCTTTTGGAAAAGTAACTTCAGAACAGTTACACAGAATTGCGGATGTTTCGGATGAATATTCTCGTGGTAGATTACACATTACTACTCGACAAGATATTCAGATTCACTATGTGAGTTTGGATAGAACGCCTCAATTATGGGCTGAGTTAGAAAAAAGTGACATTACGATAAGAGAAGCTTGTGGTAATACGGTCAGAAATATTACGGCATCAGAAACTGCAGGAATTGATCCAAATGAACCTTTTGATGTTTCTCCTTATGTGGAGGCAGTTTTTAAGTTCTTTTTGCGAAACCCTGTTGGGCAAGATATGGGAAGAAAGTTTAAACTCTCATTTTCAGGAACGGATGAAGATACGGCTTTGAGTTACATGCATGATGTCGGTTTTATTGCGAAAACTAAAATTGAAAATGGAGAAGTTGTTCGAGGATTTAAGGTTTTAATTGCTGGCGGACTGGGTTCTCAACCTCGCTTAGCAGATGTCGCCTATGAATTTTTAGCTGCCGAACAAATAATACCATTTATAGAAAGTGTGTTACGCGTTTTTGATCGTTATGGAGAAAGAACAAACAGGAATAAAGCACGATTTAAATTTTTAGTTAAAGATGTTGGATTAGATAGGCTAAGAGAGTTGGTTGAGGAAGAGCAGAAAGCCTTGTCTTATCTAACTTACCCTATTGACACTTCTGCTTATGATGTGCCGGTAGAAATTTCAAACCCCACAATTTTTAAAGTAAAAATTGAAGATGAGAAAACTTATGGGCTATGGAAAAAAGTGAATGTAATTAAACAAAAACAAGAAGGTTTATATGCAATAGGAATTAAAGTTCCTTTAGGAGATTTTTATACAGATAAGGCGAGAAAATTAGCTGACTTAATACGTGATTATGCAGGAAATGAGTTGAGGTTAACATTGAGACAAGACATTTTAGTAAGACATATAAGAGAAGAATTATTACCCTTTTTCTATAGTGAATTAAAGCAGCTAGGGTTTACTGATATTGGTTATAATTCTACGCATGATATTACAGCTTGTCCAGGAACTGACACTTGTAACTTGGGTATTGCAAGTAGTACAGGAATAGCTTCTGTTTTAACTAAAGTATTAAAAGATGAATATCCTGAATATGCAAATAACAAAGAAATCACAATAAAAATAAGTGGTTGTATGAATGCTTGTGGGCAACATAATATGGCTCAAATCGGGTTTCAAGGAATGTCTATTAAATCTGGAGATTTGGTTGCCCCAGCTTTACAAGTTTTGTTAGGCGGTGGAATTTTGGGAGATGGAAAAGGAAGATTTGCAGATAAAGTGATTAAAATCCCAAGTAAAAGAGGACCGAATGCATTAAGATTATTGCTGGATGATTATGAAGATAATGCGAATAAAGAGGAATCTTTTTTGGAATATTATGATAGGCGAGAGCAAAAATATTTTTACGAATTATTAAAGCCCTTGTCTGATACATCAAATCTAAAAAAGGACGAGTTTATTGATTGGGGTTATGACAAGGCTTATGTTAAAGCAATTGGTGTTGGAGAATGTGCTGGAGTAGTGCTCGATTTAGTTAGCACAATTTTAGTTGAGAGTAAAGAAAAATTGACCTATGCTCAAGAAGCTTTAAATGAAAAGCAATGGTCAGACAGTATTTATCACTCTTACACATCATTAATCAATTCAGCGAAAGCTTTATTGGTAGCAGATGGTATTAAAACAAATACTCAAGCAGGAATTATTGAGCAATTTGAAACGCAATTTGTAGAGACAAAAATAATTAATATAGGAAGTACATTTTTACAGTTGGTGTATCAAATTAAAGAAAACAAACCAACAGAAGAATTTGCTTCAAACTATTTATCAGATGCCAAAACAGTACTCGAAAAAATTGAAGAGTATAGGTTAGTACTCAATTAAAATTTTGTCACTTCGAGTTTCCGACGAAAGGAGGAAGTATCGAGAAGAGATAAAATAATAGAGATAATAAAAAGATTCCGCAATAAATGCGGAAAAAATAGAAGCTATGAACACAAAAGTAACATTAGTAGGGGCGGGTCCAGGAGACCCAGAACTTTTAACATTAAAAGCAATTAATGCGATAAAAAATGCAGATGCAATTCTGTATGACGCATTAATAAATAAAGCAGTTTTGAAATATGCTAAACCATCTGCAAAGTTAATGTGTGTAGGGAAAAGAGTGGGTAAACATAGTTTTAAGCAAGAAGAGATACATAAACTAATAATTGATCATGCTTTTAATTATGGAAATGTAGTTCGATTAAAAGGAGGCGACCCTTTTATTTTTGGAAGAGGGTATGAAGAGTTAGAATATGTTGAATCTTTTGGAATAAAGGTAGAAGTTGTTTCAGGTATTTCTAGTTCATTTGCAGTGCCTGCATCTCAAAAAATACCTGTAACACACCGTGGGGTAAGCCAAAGTTTTTGGGTGTTAA
>CAXBPN010000188.1:0-5247 GCA_963977515.1 uncultured Flavobacteriales bacterium | reverse complement strand
GTTTCACAAAAATTATATTCCATATAATTTTGTCCATTATCACTGCTTCCGCATGAATATGCTGAAGTTGAACATCCAGTTGCACCAACCGTATTTGGAGTATCTGAAACACCATCGTCAGAATTACAATTACTCACATCGCCTGGAGTATTAGAATTTCCCCATAGGTGAGCGACATTAAACCAGTGCCCCAACTCATGGCTAACAGTGTTGCCTAATTGACCAGCTCTTAAAACTATACCATCTCTATTATCAGGAACTCCTCCAGGGTAGTAGGCGTAACCACCAGCACCACTAGCAATAGAAGATCCTTGCCAAACGTTTAAATAATAACGCCCATTTCTATTCCAAGATTCAGCACCAGCAACAAATTTAGCACTTTCATCCATAGCATAAGTAATTTGATTAACCGTACGTGTAATTCCTTCTGTACAATTTCCGTCTGGATCTAATCGAGCCAATCTAAATTCGATTTGACAATCAGCAGCAATAGGAGCAAAAGCAGGATCTAAATTAGCAATACTTGCATTTAGTTTTTGATAATCTTCATTTAGATTTGCAATTTCAGCTTCAATTGCAGCTCTAGAAAGATTTTCTGGCCCATTATTGTGTACAACATGCCAAACAACAGGGACAATATAAACAGGTGCTTTTTTTCCATTGTGATTTGCGACAACTTTGCCGTAGTTTTCTTTAGTCCATTGCTCAGCAAATTTATCTTGCTGTTCCATTATTTTTAGAAACTCAGGATTATTTTCAATAAGTTCATTGTGTTTATGGGACGTTGAGCAAAAGGATTCAAATTCTTTTGCTGATTGGCTTTGAGCAGCAGCAAAAAATACTGATATAGCCATGATTGTCGATAGTGTAATTTTTTTCATAGTTAATTTAATTGTGATAAGTTTATAAAGTTAAGCATTTTTCATTAAAAAATGTGTTAAATTAATTTTAGGCTTGTATTCCTATGTTGTTAATAGTAGGTTGTTTATAATTTTAATGGAATGGAAACAAAAATAAAACCATTAAAGGATAGTATTGTACTATAAATATTACCACTATGAAAAAAATACAAAAAATAGTTGCTCTTGGAATTATTACGATGTTATTATTTGCTTGTGTTCCAGCAAGAAAATACGAAGAGTTAAAATCTAAACAGCAAGCCTGTAGCGAAGAAAATGCTGCATTGAAAGCTGCTAATCAAGATTTAGATGAACAAAATAAAGAAATGCAATTAAGTATTGATGATCTTAGTAAAAGAATGAAGCAATTAGCAGCTGATACCTCTTTGTTGGGTAGATCATTAAGACAAATGACAACTAATTATGATAACATTAACAGAACATATCAATTATTGTTAGATAAAAATAATGAACTTTTGGTAGGAAATAAATCTGCTACAGAAAAATTAATGAAGGAGTTGCAAAAAGCTCAAGAAGATATGCAAGCTCAAGAAGATGCACTTAGAACGTTAGAAGCTTCGTTACATAAAAAAGAAGAAAATTTACAACGCTTGACTACAGAACTTGATGCTAGGTCAAAAAGAGTAAACGAGCTTGAAGCAATGATTAGCAAAAAAGACTCTTTAGTTACAGCATTAAAAAATAAAGTGAAAGATGCTTTATTAGGTTTTGAAAATAATGGATTAACCATTGAGCAGAAAAATGGGAAAGTTTATGTTTCGCTGGATGAGAGTTTACTGTTTTCTTCTGGAAGTTATTCTGTGGGAAATAAAGGGACAGATGTGTTAAAAAAGTTAGCAAAAGTATTAGAGCAAAATCAAGATATAAATATTGTGGTTGAAGGGCACACAGACAATGTACCTTTAAATGGAAAAGGAGCTATTAAAGATAACTGGGATTTAAGTGTAAAAAGAGCAACATCAGTAGTTAAAATTATCACGGATAATAGTTCTGTAAATCCAAAAAGATTAACCGCAGCAGGAAGAGGGGAATATTTACCACTTGATATGACAAACACTGCTGAAGGAAGAAAAAAGAACAGAAGAATAGAAATTATTTTAACTCCTAAATTGGACGAATTGTTTCAGCTTTTAGAAGCGAATTAAAGAGTTGGGAGTCAGAAACATGAAGACAGAAGTTGGAGGTCAAAAAACGTCCAACTTCTGTCTTCTATAAAATTTTACTGATGAGAAAAACGATACTTTTATCTCTATTCCTTTCTTTTATAATTACAGGAATTAAAGCCCAATCCTATTTTCCAGAGGGAGCTATTTGGTATTATAATGTTCCTGCATGGACTTTCCCTCCTAATGTAACATATACTACCATTGAATCTAAAGGAGATTCTATTTTTAATAACGACACATTAACTTATATAGAAGGACAAGTTTCTTGTGGTGCCGGGTTTAATGAATTAATTAAACAAATAAATAAAAAAGTTTATAAGTTAAACCCTTGTGATTCTTCTTATAGTTTGCTTTATGATTTTAATGCGAATGTGGGAGACACATTGGTTATTTATCCTGAATTTTGCTATAATAATTCTGATTCTATAACAATTAAAATTGATTCTATTTCTAGCATCTTAATAAATGGAGCTTCTTTAAAATATTTTCATATGTCTCAGCTATCTTTTTCCAGCTTTTGGCAATTTAACGGAAATATTATTGAAGGCATTGGTAATGAAATCTCTTTTTACCCACTTAATGGTTCATGTGATCCTGCCGGAGGCCCTTTAAGATGTTATGAAGATACTGTAATTGGATATTATAATACTGGTCTTTATCCTTCTTGTGACACGAGTTATACGGTTGGAATAGATGAAAATGAAATGAAATATGGATTAACCATTTTACCTAATCCATCCATCAATAATATTAAAATAAATGCTCAAGAGAAAATAACCCAAATAGAGTTGTTTGATATTAAAGGTACTTTTATACTATCGACAAAACAACAATTAATAAACATAGCAAATCTAAAGAGTGGTGTTTATTTTGTTAAAGTCTATTTTGATGATAATGTCATCACAAGAAAAATCTTAAAAGAATAATTTATTTAATTAAAACTTCCGCTATCTTCAAATCAATTGGAGATGTAATTTTGATGTTTTCTCGGTTTCCTTCAACTAAATTAATTGTTTCTCCAAGTTTTTCTACAACAGAAGCGTCATCTGTAAAACTAGCATCTTCTTCTTGCTTATATGCTTTTAAAATCAATTCGGAAGAAAAACATTGAGGTGTTTGTATTAATTGATAACAATTTCTAGCAACTGCTTTATTTGAATTATCTTGTTTGGAAACATGTCTTAGTGACTCTACAACATCAATCGAAGGAATTGCATTGCCTTTCGACTCAGCTTCTTTAAAACACTTCGTGATCGTTTCTGTACTCGTTAAAGGTCTAACCCCGTCATGTATCGCTACAATACTATCTTGTTTAACAAGTGACAAAGCATTTTTAACTGTATTAAATCTTGTTTTTCCACCAAAAACTAATTGATGAGAATTAACATCAAAGGCATGTAAAGAACAAAGCTCTTTCCAAAAATCAATTTGATTTTCAGGAAGAGCTAAGATTATTTCTATTGCAGGAAAAGTAGATTTAAACTTTTCTATGGTATGCATTAAAATAGGTTTTCCAGCTAATTCAAGAAATTGTTTGGGAGTATTGTTCCCCATTCTTTCTCCTTTGCCACCGGCAACTATAATTGCATATTTATGCATTTACAGATATTTCTTCTTCACTAAAAAATTCATCAGCAGAAGCTGTAAAAGCATTGCCATTTGGTTCGTTATTACTATTGAATTCTTCACTATCGTTATTATAGTTAGTATTTTTTTCATAGGTGCTATCTTCCTTCTTTCTTCCAATCGAGCGAATATATGCATTTAACATTCTATGAATTTTCTCAACATTTTCAACTAATTCGTCCGCTTCTACACTTTCAATCATTCCTCGTTCTTTAGCCTTTAAAAGCCATCCTTTAGTTTTCAATAAAAACCCTCTAGAAATGTAACAATAATGCTTTTTGTCTTTAAAGTTATATCTTCCATAACCAGCAGCTATATTTCCAGAAATAGCATCAGCATCTTTAACAAATGCTTCACCAACAGTTTCTTTATTAAAACCCTCCCAGGTATTAACTATATTCCAAATTTTTCCTTCAAAGTCCAAACATTCTTGGTAAAGTTTTAAATCTTCTAATTTCATTCGTACTCGTTTAAATTGTATTCTTAAATAATTAACATGGCATCACCATATGTGTAAAATTTATATTTTTCTTTAATCGCTTCTTTGTATGCTTTCATTATTAAGTCATAACCTCCAAAAGCACAGGTCATCATTAATAATGTAGAATAAGGCGTATGGAAGTTAGTAATCATCGCATTTGCAATGTTAAACTCAAAAGGAGGGAAAATAAATCTATTCGTCCATCCATCATAGGGTTTTAATTGCCCATCAGAAGAAACTGAAGATTCTACTGCTCTCATAGAAGTTGTACCAACAGCACAAATTCTTTTCTTTTTTAGCTTTGTTGCATTCACCAAGTCTGCACATTTTGCATCAATATGGGCTTCTTCTGAATCCATTTTGTGTTTTGTTAAATCTTCTACTTCTACTGATCTAAAAGTTCCTAACCCAACATGTAAAGTTAATTTTGCGAAATTAATTCCTTTAATTTCTAGCCTTTTTAATAAATGTTTACTAAAATGTAAACCAGCAGTAGGTGCTGCAACAGCCCCTTCGTTTTCAGCATAAACCGTTTGATATCTATCTGCATCCTCTGGAACAACTTCTCGTTGTATGTATTTTGGTATTGGAGTTTCTCCTAACTTTTCGATTATAGCTTTAAATTCTTCATAAGGGCCATCAAATAGAAATCGTAATGTTCTTCCTCTTGATGTTGTATTGTCAATAACTTCAGCTACTAAGTCATCATCACCAAAATAAAGTTTATTCCCAATTCTAATTTTTCTAGCGGGATCAACTAAAACATCCCAAAGCAAACTCTCTCTGTTTAGTTCTCTTAATAGAAAAACTTCAATTCTTGCTCCGGTTTTTTCTTTATTCCCATACATTCTTGCAGGAAAAACTTTAGTATCATTCATGATTAACAAATCTCCTTCATCGAAATAGTCAATCATATCCTTAAAAAGTTTATGTTCTATTTCTCCAGTATCTCTGTGTACAACCATCAACCTTGATTCGTCTCTTTCTTGAGCAGGGTGTTCAGCTAATAATTCTTCTGGTAAGTCAAATTTAAATTTGGATAATTTCATGGTAT
>CAXBPN010000187.1:0-5283 GCA_963977515.1 uncultured Flavobacteriales bacterium | reverse complement strand
TGAGGTCGTTCTTCTAATAAGTATCTATCGCTATACGCTCCAGGATCACCTTCATCAGCGTTACAGATGATGAATTTGTCTTCATTTTCTTCGTTTCTACAAGATTCCCATTTTAAACCCATAGGGAAACCAGCACCACCACGCCCTCTGATGTTAGAACGTTTTATTTCTTCTAAAACTTTAACAGAATCTTGAGTTAAAATATCTTTTAAAAGAGAGTAGTGTTTATCAAACCCATCAAAAGGAGCGGTTAGTAAAGCCCCTCCAACCTCCCTGAAAGGGAGACTTTTTTGCTTAGTTCCCCCTTCGGGGGTTAGGGGGCTTTTAAGTTTGTCTATGTTTTTGTAGTCAGAACCAGAATAGTTATTTCCATTTAGGTTAAAAGCAGAATTTTCATAACATCTACCTAAACAGGTCATGTGCCCAATTTCTTCTGGCGTATAATGTTTTTCTAATTCTTTTTGAACATTATTTTGAGTGCCAGCACAAACACAAGCAGAACCATTACATATGTAAGCCTTTTTGCCTTTATTTTCAGGCTTCATAAAATCATAAGCAGTAATAGTTCCATAGGTATTGGCTTTACCCATTAAAAACTCACTAGCTAATTCATCTAATTTTTCTTGAGAAGGGCTTCCTTCAGCAATAGCAGCTTTACCCATTTTGTCAAAAAGGTTTTCAGTAATTCCTTTTCTTCCTGATAGTTCACTTAAGTTTTTCGACATTCCATTATAGTTTGCTATAAATTTAGTAAAATAACCATAAAGAGTATAATCGTTTTTGTAAATTCGTTACTAATATTATTGGATTTACTATGACTATTAAAATAACCGAATCAGATTCAAATTATAATCATTTGGATAAAATGAGTATAAATGAACTGCTTATTAATATTAATAAAGAAGACAAAACGGTTCCTCATGCCATCGAAAAAGTAATTCCTTCAATTGAAAAATTAGTTGAAGTTATTGTTGAGAAAATGAAAATAGGTGGACGTTTGTTTTATATGGGAGCAGGCACAAGTGGTAGGTTAGGAGTGGTAGATTCTTCAGAATGTCCACCAACCTTTGGAGTAGAACATGGTTTAGTAATTGGATTAATAGCGGGAGGAGATTCAGCAATGTGGAAAGCAGTCGAATTTGCTGAAGATAGTAAAATACAAGGTTGGGAAGATTTACAAAAACATAATATTACCAATAAAGATGTTGTAATTGGTATTGCGGCTTCTGGTACAACTCCTTATGTGATAGGAGCATTAGAAAAGTGTAATGAAAATAATATTGTAACTGGTTGTATTGTTTGTAATGCAGGAAGCACAGTTGCTAAAACTACTAAATATCCTATCGAAGTAATTGTAGGTCCTGAATTTGTTACGGGAAGTACCCGAATGAAATCAGGAACAGCTCAAAAGTTGGTGTTAAATATGATATCAACATCAACTATGATAAAGCTTGGTAAAGTGAAAGGAAATAAGATGGTTGATATGCAGCTAAGTAATGATAAATTAGTTGATAGAGGAACTAAAATGATAATGGCAGAATTAAACATAGACTATGCTAAAGCGAACGAATTGTTATTGAAATATGGAAGTGTTAGGAAAGCAGTAGATTCTCAGGTTTAAAGCTATAATTTAATTTTCATTTGGTAACCTATAACCAACACTAAGCAATCTTTTATAAGAGTAGGTTCTTCTACTTTAGGAATAGAGTAGGTAACATACATTTTTCTTGATTTTTCAGGTTCAAAAGTGTAGATGTGTTGTCCGATTTTTGGTTCCAATTTATACAATAATTCTCTTTTTTTATGATCAAAAGGTTTGTTGTAGATTTCAATTTTAATATCTCGTGTTAATCCAGAAGTATTAAACATAAAACGATATTTTTCTCCCATAAACAAAGGAATTTCTATTTCTTTTCTTTGCTTCTTTATTTTGTAGCTAAATCGAGTTGTTTTGGATGAATCATACTTATAGTCTGGTTGTAGTTCTTTTTTTAACTCAGTTTTTAGTGCTAAAGCATCACATTCTTCGGCAATTTGAATTGCTGAAATTGAGAATATTGCGAAGACAAATATTATAAGAAAATAGTGTGTTGTTTTTATGAAAATTCTAATTTAGAAAAACTAATATACAAAAAAAAGCCTCAGATTTAAATACTACAGAATTTCAGTCCTTTTTTTAGCATGAACAATTTTTTAAAATACTGCCCGTTACTATGCAAAACTAAATAGGAATGAAAAAAAATCTTTTTACTATCCTTACCACAATACTTGTGTCGGGTAGTTCTTTTGCCCAAAACTCTGTTTTATCTTCTGGTAATTGGTATAAAATAAGCACAGCTTTAGATGGTGTTTATAAAATATCTTATGCAGATTTACAATCTTATGGTATAAATCCAAATTCAATAGACCCCAGAAATATTAAAATTTATGGAAATGGTGCTGGAATGCTAGAACAAGCAAATAATGCTCCTAAAACAGATGATTTACAAGAGATTGCAATAAAAGTTGTAGGAGAAAATGATGGGATATTTAATACAACTGACTATATACTTTTTTATGGACAAGCACCTGATAAATGGGCTTACGACTATTCTTCACAAACCTATTCACACGAAAAAAACTTGTACAGCGAAAATACATTCTATTTTATAACAGTTGCAGCAACTAACGGAAAAAGAATAACACCTCAAAATTCATCTGCGTCTCCAGTAACTCATACATCGACAAAATATGATAATCTTATTTTTCATGAATTAGATAGTGTAAACTTGATTCAATCAGGAAGAATGTGGTTTGGAGAAATCTTCGATACACAATTAAGTTATACTTATAATTATAACATCTCAAACCTAGATTTAAGTTCTTCTTCTACGATTAATACTTTTGTTGCAGCACGTTCTTCTACAGCAAGTCAAGTTGATGTTAATAGTAATGGAAATATTTCTACTATACCCGTTACAAACGTAAATACAAGCTGTTATTCTTGTAAGTATGCAAATTGGGGATCTTCCTCCATGAATTTTACCCCAAGTTCAACTAATATTCCTTTAACCTTAACTTACAACCAACCTGATACTTCATCAATTGCGTGGCTAGATTATTTTGAATTAATTACCCGAAACAATTTATCAAAAAATAATAATCAAATGATATTTAGAGATAACGAGAATATTGGTTCGGGGAACGTAACTAAGTATCAAATTAATAACACTTTATTATCTGATTTTGTTTGGGAAATCACTAAACATAATAATGTGCTTGAACAAAATAAAACTTTTACAACAGGAACTACAGAGTTTGTGGTAAGTACTGATTCATTAAGAGAGTTTGTAGTATTTGATTTAGCAAATTTACTTTTACCAACTTTTGTCAGTCAGGTAAGTAATCAAAATTTACATGCAATGAATTCACCAGAAATGGTAATTGTAACTCATCCTAATTTTGTTGCAGAAGCAAATACATTAGCCAATTTTCATCTTACCAATGATGGAATAATTACCGAGGTTGTTACAACAGAACAAATTTATAATGAATTTTCATCAGGGGCACAAGATGTTACAGCCATTAATGATTTTATGGAATATTTATATCATCAAACTAGTTCACCGTTAAAGTACTTATTACTGTTTGGGGATGGTTCTTATGATTACAAAAATAGAATTACTCCTAACACCAATTATGTCCCAACCTATCAAACGGAGAACTCTATTGATGTTGTAGGTTCTCTAACTTCGGATGATTATTATGGATTGTTAGATAGTAATGAAGGGACTTGGAATGGCACAGAATATTTAAATATAAGTATTGGAAGATTGCCCGTAAAAAATAATCAAGAAGCAAACGATATTGTAAATAAAATAATGGATTATCAAACAAACACAACTTCGTTTGATACTTGGCGTAAAGCCATTACTTTTATTGGTGATGATGAGGATGGGAATGTACACATGAGTCAGGCAGATATTTTCTCTGGTATAGTAGAAACTTCTTCTTGTCAATATATCACTGAAAAAATCTATTTAGATGAATTTACACAAGTTGTTAATGGATCACAACAAAGTTACCCAGAAGTTGAACAGAAGATTGTTAACTCATTTAGAAGAGGTTCTTTAATTATGAATTACACTGGCCATGGAGGTAATAATCAACTTGCTCTTGAAAATATATTAGATACAAACTCTTTAGATACTTTAAATAATTCAAATTATCCATTGTTAATACTTGCTACGTCAGAAAGTAGTAGGTATGATAATCCTGCTTTTACATCTTTTGGCGAACAGTTTTTGTTAAATCCAAATGCAGGGAGTATTGCTTCTTTTTCAACCACACGGTTAGTTTATTCTACTCCTAACTTTTATCTAAATCAAAGTGTTTACAATAATATTTTTAACAAGGTAAATGGTAAATACAAAACATTGGGAGAATTATTTAAAGAGGTAAAAAACCTGAATGCTTCTAATTTAAATAATAGAAATTTCACCCTACTTGGAGATCCAGCTCTAATACTTAACTTTCCTGAGTTTGTGGTAAATGCTGTTTATCCAGATACGTTGCAAAATAGTAGTACTAATACTATAACCGGACAAATAGAAGATGATAGCAATATGTTGCAAAGTTGGTTTACTGGAGATTTAATTGTATTTATTCAAGGAAGCAAAGACACAATTATAACTTTAGCAAATGATGGTGGTGTCCCTTTTGTTTTTTATGATAGGCGTGATACTATTTATTATGATACTATACCAGTTGTTAATGGATTGTTTACTTACAATATTAATCTCAATACAGTTCCAGTTCATATGATTGGTAATGCTAAGATAAACTACTATGCTTTTAATGGAAATACAGATGCTTCAGGTTGTAATGATAGTATCTATATTGATGATGTAATGACTAGTGTAAATGAATATTCTTCAGAACTTAAAGCAAGTTTTTATCCAAATCCAGTTACTAACTATTTTACAATAGAAGGGTTAGATAAACCATATAACATGACTATCCACAATTCTTTAGGTCAACAACTATATAAAGAAGATAATATATTAGAATCTAGTAAGAAGATAAACGTGAAGAACTTTAAAGTTGGGTTAATTATTGTCAGAATTGAATCAGAAGGGGAAGCATCTTTCTATAAGATTTTAAAACAATAACATCATAATAAAAAAGCACTTCAATTTTTGAAGTGCTTTTTTAAGTTTTAACAAGCGTAAAACTCTAATAATAGTTTCTCTTAAAATTTATAACCAAGCATAAAAGCAACACAAGATTCTTTTACACCTTCTA
>CAXBPN010000186.1:0-5309 GCA_963977515.1 uncultured Flavobacteriales bacterium | reverse complement strand
TATTTTGAAGAAATAGAAATTGGAGATACCGTAATTACAAGAAAACATACGGTAACTGATGCTGATATTGTAAATTTCGCCAATGTTAGTGGAGATAATTTTTATGCTCATGTTGATGCAACAAGTTTAGATGAAACCATTTTTGAACGTAATGTTGCCCATGGTTATTGGGTACTATCTAAAGCTGCTGGTTTATTTGTAGATGGCAAAAAAGGCCCAGTTTTATTAAATTATGGATTAGACGAATGTCGATTTACCAAGCCTGTTTACCCAGGAATGACTTTAGGTGTTCGTTTTACGGCTAAAGAAAAAATATCTCAAGAAAAGAAAACATTTGCTGAAGGCGAAGAAATACCAAAAGGAATGGACATTAAAAAAGGAATAGTAAAATTCTTAGTTGATGTTTATGATCAAACTGGAGAAACTGTCGCTTTAGCAACTATTTTAACAATGGTTAAATTTAAAAATCAAGATTAATCTCCCTCCTAAAAAGGAGGGATTAAGGGAGGTGTAATAAAAACACCCCTCTAACTCCCCTTTTTAGGGGAGAATAAAAAATAAAAACTATGCTAAACTCACTTACCCCTAACCTAATGGTTAACGATGTTGAAGAAACAATCGAATACTATACCGATATTTTAGGTTTTACATTATTAAGAACTGTTCCTGAAACTGGTAGCTTAGATTGGGCTATGGTAAAACGTAATGATGTTCTTTTAATGTTTCAGTCAACAAAAAGTTTAATCAATTCAGTACCTAAACTAAAATCACAAAAACCTGGTGGTGGACTAACTTTTTATATTAAAGTTGATAGAATTACCGAATTACACGAAGAGTTATACAATAACGAAGTAGAAATTATATCTGATTTAGAAAGTACTTTTTATGATACTATCGAATTTTCGATAGTAGATGTAAATGGCTATGTATTAACTTTTTCTGAAGAAAAATAAAAATAACACCTCCCTACCCCTCCTTTTTAGGAGGGAATCTCCCCTCTAAAAAGAGGGGATTAAGGGGTGTGTAAAAAATAAAATTATGACAACAATAACAGACCAAGGAAACGTAGAATATGTAATTAATGATAGAGGAATAGCAACCATTGAATTTTACCACCCCCTTAGTAATTCTCTACCTGGTAAAGTTTTAAATAAACTAGCCAATACAATTACAGAAGTTGGAAATAACAAAGATGTAAAAGTAATTATCTTAAAATCGAAAGGAGATAGAGCTTTTTGTGCAGGAGCAAGTTTTGATGAATTGATAGCTATAAATGACTTAGAAACTGGAAAAGTATTTTTCTCTGGTTTTGCTAATGTCATCAATGCAGCAAGAAAATGCCCTAAATTTATAATAGGACGTGTACAAGGAAAAGCTGTTGGTGGTGGTGTTGGTATGGCTAGTGCAGTAGATTTTTGTTACGCAACAAAACACGCTGCTGTTAAATTGAGTGAATTGGCTGTTGGCATCGGTCCTTTTGTAGTTGGTCCTGCCGTAGAACGAAAAGTTGGAACTTCTGCAATGAGTATGATGGCTATTAATGCAACAGAATGGTACACTGCTGAATGGGCAAAAGAAAAAAGTTTATACGCAGAAATTTTTGATTCAATTGAAGAAATGGATGTTGCACTAGAAGTTTTAGCCAATAAACTAGCGAGTTCAAACCCACAAGCTATGAGTATGCTTAAAAAGGTGTTTTGGGAAGGAACTGAGAATTGGGATACGTTGTTGGTTGAACGTGCAGCTATGAGTGGAGAGTTAGTTTTATCTGACTTTACTCACAATGCCATTAATGCGTTTAAGAAGAAGTAAAATATTCTTGTAATTATTTACTATTTACAGCTTTAATTAAATTAAGTAACTCATCAACGGTAAGTTCTTTTTTTAATATTTTTTGGTATAACTCTTTTTCCTGTGGAAATAGCTTTTTGAATTTTTGAGGTCCAACTCTAATAGCTTTTACTGATTTTTTTGTATCAATATAGTAGATATCGGACTTTTCACCTAAAGAGTTTATTAAATTACCTTCTGTTGTTTTAAAGGACTCATATAAAACATATCCAAACGCCATACCTACAGCACCGAAAACACCTCCCCCAATTACTGCTCCAGCCATAGCTTGGTTTACAGATTTTTGATAGGCTAAAGTGTCAAAAACAAAAGTAGATGGTTCAACAACAAATGCACAATAATCGCCAATTACATCAAATTTTATAAAACTTTTTAAGCTAACAATATCTCTCGCATGATACAAATGATAATAGTACTCGTTCTCATAGCGAATTGCCCAAATATTAAATACTTCAATTTGGGTTAAATTATTTTTTGTAATTGAATTATAAAATTCAGTAACTTCTAAAAATTTATTTCCCTTTTTATTAACAATAAATTTAGAATCCAAAGGGAATGGTTTTTCGTTTTTCATTCCAAAATATGTTGTATAAACTTCATTTTCTAGTTCTGACTTCAAAGATTGGGCTTTACTTCCTCTTATAATTAAAAGGATAAGTGACAACAATATTATACGCAAAAAAATTCATTGAACAAAGATAAAAAATACATAACAACTTTATTCTATATAACAATAATTACTGTCAAAAAACACTAATATCACTGATAAATATCAGTACTTCTTTTAATTAATAACGCTAACTTTAGATTATATTAATAACCTAAAACAGATAATAATTATGAGTCAAACAGTAGAATTAAACCAAGGAGAAATAAAAGTTAACTTTTCAACGCCAACATCAGGTAAATTATCATTTGCTGATTTAGGTTTGAGTGATGCCGACTTAGTTTTTGAAGGTGGATTAGTAAGATTGGTTTTCGATTTTGAAGGGATTGGAGAGCACAGTTATTTTCAAATGCCAACGGTAGGAATTAGTTATGCTGAAGAGATGGCAGAAACACATTGGCAATGTGATTTTAATAAAGAAACTATTTTAGATAAAACTGACCATCATGGTCACTCAACAGTTATCTTATTAAATAGAAATAAATTGAGTGAATTGGAACATCATCATAAAAATGCATTAATTGTTCATGGAGAATTTCCTCAAGCAGCACATGTTATAGCTAAAGATTCTTACATTAATTTCTTTAACTAAACGTTGTATATTTATTCAAACCAAAAGAGGCTTTCAATGTTGAAAGCCTCTTTTGGTTTAGATTTTATAAATCCAATTGTATTTGTCTTCTATTTTTTCATGCTTTATATCTTGAAGCATATCTGCAAGTTTATTTGAGACTACTCTGTCTTCAATGTTCGGTAATATATATCTATCATCCTTAAATGTAATAGATGCAACTTGAGCTATAGTTGCGGCAGTTCCTGTTCCAAAAACATCTTTTAAGTTTCCTTCTTTTGCCGCTTCAATTATCTCTGCAACCGAAACTCTTCGTTCTTCTACTTCTATTCCTAAGTCTTTTGATAAAGTCAACACACTATTTCTTGTGATTCCTGCTAAAGTAGTTTTGAAATCAAGATTCGGTGTAATTAATTTATTTCCTATATGAAACATAATGTTCATTGTTCCAGACTCCTCAATAAATTCATGACTTACCGAATCAGTCCAAATCAATTGCTGATAACCAGCATCTTGACCTAGTTTTGCTGGATATAAAGCTGCTGCATAATTTCCAGCTGCTTTTGCATAACCAACTCCTCCTTCTGTTGCTCTAGAATAAGTAGTTTCTATCTTAACATTAACTGGTTCGCTATAATAAGAATTAACTGGGGCAGTAAATATCACAAATTTATATTCATCAGCTGGTCTAACCCCCAATAATTGCTCACTCGCAAACATATAAGGTCTTATATAAAGTGAACTACCTTCTTTTTCAGGTACCCAATCAGCATCTAATTTAATTAATTGAGTTAACCCTTCCATAAAAATATCTTCTGGAATTTCTGGCATACACAAACGTTTGGCTGAAATATTTAATCGCTTTGCATTATCCAACGGCCTAAAAAGGAGTACTTCTTTCTTCTCGTTTTTATAGGCTTTCATCCCCTCAAAAACTGCTTGTCCATAATGTAAGGCTGCACATGCAGGGCTTACTTCTATTTTCCCAAATGGCATAATTTTCAAATCAGACCACTTACCATCTTTATAATCAGCAACAAACATGTGATCCGAAAACTGTTTTCCGAAAACGATGTTATTAAAATCTACTTCTGTTATTCTTGATTGAGAAATTTTTTCAATCGATATCTTGCTCATTACTTCTGTCATCTACACTCAATAATATCTGTTATAAGGCGAATTTACTCATTTTTTAAATAAAAAAATAAAATGTAACAGCTTCTGTTTTATTCTTAACCAATTATTTTTTTAACATAGCTAATAGCCAATTGAAATTGTTCTTCTTGAGTAATGTTAGAGTTGTCTATTACTATTGCATCTTCAGCTTTTATTAAAGGATTTTCTGTTCTACTTGTATCATCATTATCTCGAAGTACAATATTTGCCATCACATCATCAAACGAAACATTATCTCCTTTTGCATTTAATTCATCAAATCTTCGTTGAGCTCTAATTTTAGGACTTGCTGTCATAAAAAATTTCAATTCAGCTTCTGGAAAAACAACTGAGCCAATATCTCGCCCATCCATAACTAACCCTTTATTTTTACCCATTTCACGTTGCAACTCAATCATCTTTTGTCGAACTTCTTTTAGTTGAGCTACCTTGCTAACATGGTTAGACATTTCAATTGTTCTAATATCTTGCTCTACATTTACTCCATTCAAAAAAGTTTCTGATTTATTTTGAGACAAATTATAGGAGAATGAAATTGTAATTGATGGTAACGCTTTTAACAATTTTGTTACTTCTAAGATATTATTTTCTATAAATCCGTTTTGAACAGCATATAAAGAAACTGCTCTATACATTGCTCCTGTATCAACATAAACATAATTTAATTCTTGAGCAATTTGTTTTGCCAACGTACTTTTACCACAAGAAGAATATCCATCAATTGCTATAATTATTTTTTTCATTTTTATTCTTCTTTGCTTTTTTTCGATTTCTTCTGTTTCTTTTCTCTAGGCTCTTTATAAACCTTTACGTCTCTTTTATAGGATTGAGATATATTTGTTGAAATTGTAATATGATTAGAAGATCCTGCTAAATGATACCTTGCACTACCATAACTAATTTGGAATCTCTTTATTCTAAAACCAACTCCCCAACTAAAACCAACTAACCCTGGTTTTTCTTCAATTGACAATTCTGAACGACGTTTAAAATTAAACCCAAATCGTAAGCTAAAACTTTTTGATGGAATTATTTCAGCACCTA
>CAXBPN010000185.1:0-5315 GCA_963977515.1 uncultured Flavobacteriales bacterium | reverse complement strand
ACATTGTCAAAATAACTTTGAGGGGTAGTAAGAGCAGCTTCGCCAGCAATTTGTCCCATTGTAGGAGGACTTAATCTTGCTTGGGCATATTTTAATACTACGGATAATAATTCTTTATTTTTAGAAAGAAAAGCCCCGATTCTAGCTCCACACATACTATAACGTTTCGAAACAGAGTCAATAACGATAGAATTGTTGTCAATTCCTGTTAGATTAAAAACAGAGTAATGAGTTTTTCCATCATAACAAAATTCACGATATACTTCATCAGCAATCAAATACAAATCGTGCTTTTTAACAATATCTCTTAACGTTTCTAACTCTTCTTTGGAGTACAAGTATCCTGTAGGGTTACCTGGGTTACAAATTAAAATTGCTTTAGTTTTGGGGGTAATTAACTTTTCAAAGTCAGCAATTGGAGGTAATGCAAATCCGTTATCAATATTAGATGTAACAGGTACTACATTGACACCAGCAGTTTTTGCAAACGCATTATAGTTGGCATAAAAAGGTTCAGGTATGATAATTTCATCCCCTTCATTCATACAAGAATAAAATGCAAATAATAATGCTTCGGACCCACCAGTTGTAACTAATATGTTTTCTGGAGTAACATTAAAATCTAACTTGTTGTAATATTTTGCTAAGCCTGTTCTATATCCAAGTCCGCCAGCAGAATGACTATATTCAATTACTTTTCTATCCATAATGCGTAAAGCATCGATAGCAACTTGAGGTGTTTCAATATCTGGTTGTCCAATATTTAAATGGTAAACTATTTTACCTTTATTATTAGCAATTTCTGCATAAGGCACCAACTTACGAATTGGTGATTCAGGCATTGCTTTACCTCTATTAGATGTATTTGGCATATATTCAGTTAAAATTACACGCTAAAATTACAAAGAACTTTTCTAAATAAGGACTTGTTATGTTAGGAAAGTTGGGCTAATAAAAAAATAGCTTATATTTAAATATCTAATATTTATTAAATGTCATTTAACAGCCATAATTCGGATAATATAGAAATTAAACCTCGGTTTAAGTTAATATCTAATTTTTCTCAAAAAGATATTATAGAAAAAATAAAAGTAGCTCTACCCAATCAAAAAGAAGTAAATGGCATTTTAAAAGGGAATCATATTTTCTTTAATATTCCTATTCAAAATCAACATTATTGGTCACCTGCTATGGAGGTTATCATAGAGGAATTTGATGATGATAAACATAAAACGAGTATAAGATGTCTAATTGGGCCTCGGCAAACTGTTTGGATGATGTTAATGTTTTTTTATATTGGAGTTGGGGTGTTAGGTTTTTTTGGAGGAATTTACGGTTTAGCAAAATGGAACTTAGGTAAAGAAACATTGTTGGTTTGGGCTGTTCCGTTAGCTGTGGTTTTGTTTGGGTTAATTTACTTTACAGCAAAATATGGGCAAAAAAAAGGAAGAGATCAAGTATTGTATTTAGTAAGTTTTATTTATCATGCTATTGATGATAAGAATATGCAAAGATTTTAATGTTGTTTGTATTTTGCTTTGGTTTCTTTTGAAGCTTTAACCATTCCTTTAAAAACTATTTCTTTCTCTATTTTTTTATTTCTATCGGTAGTTGAAAGAAAAGTTAATTTAATAGGTCTTTCTTGAAATCCAATTTTGTCTTTAGTGTTAAAGTGAACGATAACTTTATAAGAGTTATTTGGGATGATGTCTTCTTCAGGTATTTCAACTGATGTACAATCACAATCAACTTTTGGAGAAATTAATTGAAGAGGCGTTTTACCCTTATAAGTAAAGTTGTATGTTAATGTAATTTGAAGCCCTTCATCAACTCTCCTAAATTTTTGCGTTGACTTTTCAAAAACAATATCTTCAGCAGTTTGAGCAAAAGAAAAGCCTGCTACTGAAAACAGTAGCAGGCTTAAACTAAACTTAATAAAGTTACTTAACATAACCTAAC
Organism: uncultured Flavobacteriales bacterium; assembly: GCA_963977515.1. Classification (GTDB taxonomy): domain Bacteria; phylum Bacteroidota; class Bacteroidia; order Flavobacteriales_E; family Vicingaceae; genus Vicingus. The sequence continues at coordinate 3,356 of CAXBPN010000185.1, read as the reverse complement.
CTAATATTTTAATTTTCAACTGGAGCACCAGCTGGAGTTTCTTTTACTGGAGTAGTTTTAGGAGCAATAATGTTTCCTTTAATTCTAATTACTTTAGTTGGTTCTGTAGCATTAGAAGTAATAGTAACAGACTTATTAATAGCACCTAATCTTTTAGTGTCATACTTAACTTTAATTACCGATTTTTCACCAGGTAAAATTGGTTCTTTTGGCCAAGTAGGAACAGTACATCCACAACTTCCTCTAGAGTTTGAAATAATTAATGGTTCTTTACCAGTATTGGTAAAAACAAATTCTCTAACTCCATCAGCACCTTGTTCAATTGTACCGTAGTCCATTACTTCGGTTTCAAATGTCATTACTGGTGCGTTTGGGTTATCTATAGTAGTAGCTGCAGTGTTAACTTTCGCATCTTGTGCTTGCATACCTATTACAGTACAAACTACTAATCCAAATGATAATAATACTTTTTTCATAGTTTTTAAATTTTAATGTTTTTCGTTAAACAAACTTATGGTTAATCTCTTTTATTATTAATGTTATTAACACTTCTTTAACAAAATGAATGTTAACACCTAAACAGATTTATCTAAAATTATGCCAAATAATAATTTTCAATACTTTATTCTATTGAATCTTGCACTGTAAAATATTACATTTGTGGTCTTAAAAACAACAAGAGTTTTAATAAAAAGATAAGTAATGAATATTGATAGTAAATACAATCCTGAAGCGATAGAAAAGAAGTGGTATGACTACTGGATGAAAAATGACTTTTTTAGTTCAACACCAGATGAGAGAGAGCCGTTTACTATCGTCATTCCACCACCAAATGTTACAGGTGTTTTACACATGGGACATATGCTAAATAATACGATTCAAGATGTGTTGATTCGTAAAGCACGTATGGAAGGTTACAATGCTTGTTGGGTGCCAGGCACTGATCATGCATCTATAGCAACTGAATCTAAAGTAGTTAATTTATTAAGAGAACAAGGAATAAACAAAAGAGATATCGGGAGAGAGAAGTTTTTAGAACATGCCTATGAATGGAAAGATAAATATGGTGGAATTATTTTAGACCAATTAAAGCGATTAGGGGCGAGTTGCGATTGGAATAGAACACGCTTTACAATGGAGCCTAAATTAAATGAGGCAGTTATCCACTCTTTTGTTGAGTTGCATAAAAAGGGATATGTCTATAAAGATTGGAAGATTGTAAATTGGGATCCTACAGCTCAAACAACCTTATCTAATGAGGAAGTAATCCGAAAAGATGTTCAGTCTAAGTTGTATCACGTAAAATACAAATTAGCTGATTCTGATGAGTACATTACAATTGCTACCACTCGACCAGAAACGATAATGGGAGATAGTGCGGTTTGTGTGCATCCTAAAGATGAACGATACTTTCATTTGCATGGTAAAAAAGTAATTGTACCTATGGTTGGGCGAGAAGTGCCTATTATTTGTGATGACTATATAGATATTGAGTTTGGTACAGGTATGCTTAAAGTTACTCCTGCTCACGATACGAATGACTACGAAATTGGTCAACGTCATAATTTAGAAGTGATAGATACTTTTAATGATGATGGAACAATAAGTGAAGCTGGGCAAATATTTGTGGGGGAAGATCGTTTTGTAGTGCGTAAAAAAGTTGCTAAACTATTAGAAGAACAAGGGCAGTTAGTTAAAGTAGAAGAGATAACTAATAATGTTGGTTATTCTGAAAGAAATCCAGATACTGTTGTTGAACCTAAATTATCTTTACAATGGTTTGTAAAGATGGACGAAATGGTAAAACCAGCTTTGGAGCATGTAATGAATGATGATATTCAACTGCATCCATCTAAATTTAAAAACACTTACAAGCATTGGTTAGAGAATATTAGAGAATGGCCAATTTCTCGTCAGTTATGGTGGGGACAACAAATTCCTGCTTACTATTATAATGAGGAGAATGATTATGTAATTGCAGAGACAAAAGAGGAAGCATTAAAATTAGCTCAAGAAAAAACAGGAAATAGCAGTTTAACTTTGTCTGATTTAAGACAAGATGAAGATGTAGTAGATACTTGGTTTTCTTCTTGGTTATGGCCAATTGCTGTGTTTGATGGATTTGGAGAAGATAAAACAGAAATAGATTATTATTACCCAACTAATGTATTGGTTACAGGTTGGGATATTATTTTCTTTTGGGTGGCTCGTATGGTGTTCGCAGGTTATGAGTTTAAAAACGAAAAACCTTTCGACCATGTTTACTTTACTGGAATGGTAAGAGATAAGCAACGTAGAAAAATGAGTAAATCATTAGGTAATTCACCAGATGCTTTAGGATTAATTGATACTTATGGTGCCGATAGTGTTCGTTTTGGAATGTTGTCGTGTGCCGCTGCAGGAAATGATTTATTATTTGATGAATCTTTATTGGAACAAGGAAGTAAATTTTCTACTAAAATATGGAATGCCTTTAGATTAGTTAAAGGTTGGGAAGTTGATGAGAGTTTAGCACAGCCAGAAAGTTCAAAAATTGCGATTGATTGGTTCGATTCTAAATTGAGCGAAACTTTGGCTTCAATTGATGATAATTTTTCAAAATATAGATTGTCGGATGCCTTAATGAGTTCTTATAAATTGATATGGAACGACTTCTGTTCTTGGTATTTAGAAAGTGTTAAACCGGAGTATTTAAAACCAATTGATGCAGCTACATTAAAAATAACTATTAGTTATTTTGAGCAATTACTAAAAGTGTTGCATCCATTTATGCCATTTGTAACGGAAGAGCTATGGCAAAATTTAGATGATAGAGAAGATGGTGATACCATCATGTTGTTGGATTATCCAAAAGCAGGGAAATTGGATTTAGATTTAATTGAAAAAGGTGAAGATGCTAAAGAGATAATTTCATTTGTAAGAAATATAAGAGCAAAATTCCAAATGTCTCCAAAAAATCGACTGACCTTGTATGCTAAAACAGATAAAGAATTAATTTTTAAACCAATTATTGAGAAATTGGCAAATTTAGATGGTTTGTATCGTGATGGAGAAGATTTAGGAAGTAAAACTTCAGAGAAGTTAGTTTTGAAATCAATTGAATATCTTGTTCCAATTGAAAGGGTTCTGTCAGATGAGGAAATTGAAAAGATTAAAGCTGATTTAGAATACGCAAAGGGGTCGTTAAACATTGCCAATAAAAAATTGAGTAACGAGAAATTTGTTGCTGGAGCACCAGAACAAGTTGTTGCGGCAGAGCAAAAGAAAAAAGCTGATGCAGAAGCAAAAATTAAAGTTTTAGAAGAACAATTGGCTAGTTTAGTTTAAAATATAAACTGGTTATTACTAAAAATGAG
>CAXBPN010000184.1:0-5360 GCA_963977515.1 uncultured Flavobacteriales bacterium | reverse complement strand
TGTTTCTTTGCCTGTAATTCTGCTTCCGCTTTTGCTTTTGATTCGGCCTCCTTAGCTGCTTTTGCTTCCGCTTCTGCTTTTTCTTTAGCTAATCTTTCTACTTCTTGTTTCTTTGCCTGTAATTCTGCTTCGGCTTTTGCTTTTGATTCGGCTTCTGCTTTTACTTTAGCTTCTGCTTCAGCTTTTTCTGCTTCTTCTTTTTTCTTTATAGCTGTCTCCATTAAAATAAGCCTATCTTTTGGTTCTTGTTTAGTGGGGTCTATATCAACAGCTCTTTCGTAAGCTATTTTAGCTGTTTCAAAATCTTTTTTAAAGAAAGCTTTATCTCCTTCTTTCATAGCCTCATTAAACTGTTCTTTTTTTAGTTGTTCAGCCGCCGCAGCATTTTTAATTTTATCTTTATAATTAGATAAAACTGTACCTAATCGCTGTGCAATTGGAGCAGTATATCCCATATCCCAATCAATTTCATTTTTTTGAGAGATATAACTTGCTTTACCAATTGGCTGACTTAAAAAAGCAACATTTAAATCTTTATTATCTTTAAACAAGGTCATCTCCACAAACAAATCATTCATTTTTGTTCGTTTATCAGGATGTACACCTTTTGTGTTTACTAATATTTTTTTGGGAACAAAACCAGCTTTTTCATACAACACTATAAACTCGTGTTCAAAATCAACAAATACTTCATACTTCCCTTTTCCATCTGATACTACGTTAGTAATATATTTACCATTTTCAGTAACTTTTATACTAACTCCGGGCATAATATCATCACTAAAATATTCTGTAACCTCTCCACTTATTAAAAGTTTATCGGCATTTTCATCTTGTGCTAAAGCATTTGAAAAAGAAATGATTACAGTAATTATTAATGAAATATATTTAAACATGAAAATTATAATTCTTTGTTAATTGTAAAATTAAATTAAACCTTATTATTTTTGGCGACAAGTTACAATTTTCTATGATGAAAACCTACTCAACTTTTTCTTGTTGCTACCTTCCTCCAATTGAATTCTTCTATTATTTAGTTCAAGAAAATAATGCCATTATTGATGTGAATGAAAATTTTGTAAAACAGACCTTTCGTAATCGTTGTTCTATTTTAAGTCCTAATGGTAAACTAGACTTAATTATACCTCTTTTAAAAAAAGGAAAACAAACAAAAATTAAAGCGATTAAGATTGCTTACTACGAAAATTGGCAAAAAACACATTGGAAATCTATTGAAGCAGCTTATCGTAGCTCTCCTTATTTTGAGTATTACGAAGATGACTTTAAACCATTATTTCTAAATGAAAAACCTACGTATTTAATTGATTTTAACTTAAAATTAATTACCAAAATAATCGAACTAATTGGTATTCCTGTAGAATTAGTAATTTCTGAGAAATACATAGATAAAGAAGAAACAAAAGCTGATTATCGGTTTATCTCACCAAAAAACAAGTCGAACTTAACTTTTGAGGAATACATTCAAGTATTTAGCAGTAATACTGGATTTTATGAAAATTTAAGTATTTTAGACTTATTATTCAATGAAGGTCCAAATAGTAAAAACTACTTAGTTTCTAGTGTGGAAGATCACTAATTCTTCAATTGGACTTTTAATAATCTTACCTAATTCAACATTGTTTTTTGCAGCAACTTCTCTCAGTTGTTTTTTAAATACACTTGCTATTGAGCCAATTGTATTTAATTTGTATTGTTTATAATTGGTGTATTTAAGAATAGTAGTATCGAAAAAATGCTGAAAACAATCTCTTATTATTTCATCCATTTCTGAATCATTCTCATGCTTTTTTATAAACTTAGTGAATTGAGCTAAAAAACGATTCGGTAAAGGTTCTTTGTAAATTGCATTTAAAATCTCATTTAAACTCAAGGAATATGTTTCTTCAAATTTTATAGACAGCTCACTTGAAAGTTCTTTGGTTAAATGTTTTTTAAGTAATTTTTTTCCCATATCAACCCCACTTCCTTCATCACCTAAAACATAACCTAAAGCAGGAATGTTTTCAATTATATTGTTTCCGTCAAACAAACATGAATTAGATCCTGTACCCAAAATAGCCGTCATACCTGGAGCTTTCCCACAAGATGCTCTTGCTGCAGCTAATAAATCGTGATTAACTTCAATTTTTGCATTACTGAAAACTTGAGTTAAAGCATTTCTAATAAATTCATTTTTCTCTTCCGAAGAGCAACCTGCTCCGTAAAAATAAATTTGAGAAACCTCATTTGAAAAATCCATTAATTCAGATGATTTTAATTCTTCTATAATTTTAGAAACAGAAATGTGATAAGGATTAAATCCAACCGTACTAAAGGGTAACACCGCATTTATGGAAACTAACCTCCAGTCCGTTTTGGTTGAACCGCTATCTGCAATTAATATCATGAATTTAAAGTTAAGGATAAATAAATACCTTTTAAATACTGACAATTCAATATATTAATTGGTAGTTTTGTCCAAAATTAAAGAATATGAATGATATTAAAAACAAAGTAATTTCAGTAAATTACAACTTATTTAAAGATACTGAAAAAGGTGAAATGATTGAATCTACAGAAGGTAAAGAGCCTTTGGTATTCCTTTCTGGACTAGGTCAAATGATTCCTGATTTTGAAAACAATGTAGCTAACCTTAATGTAGGTGATACTTTTTCTTTTGGAATTAAAGCAGAAAACGCTTACGGTTCTAAAACAGATGAAGCAATCATGGATTTACCTCAAGATATTTTTATGCAAGATGGTAAATTAGTTGATGAAGTTCAGCCTGGTAATATGTTACCACTACAAGATCAAAATGGTGGAGTTGTTCCTGCCATAGTAGTTAAAGTAAACGAAACTACTGTAACAATGGATTTAAACCATCCATTAGCAGATCAAGACTTACACTTTACAGGTAATGTTGTTGAAATTAGAGAAGCTACGGAAGAAGAACTTAGTCATGGACATGTTCATGGTGAAGGTGGAGTTCAACATTAAGAAATTTATAAACACTAAAAAAGCTAACCTAAGGTTAGCTTTTTTTATTCAGAATATTTGAACTATTTATTCAACCTTTCTTTAAAAGTTGAGAGAGTATTATTATTACTGAAAGGGTAAAGGTTAATGCCATTAAGATTCCTGAGATTATAATCACATATTTAAACCAAAGAACGCCACTCCACATTACCCATATTCCACCAAAGGTTAATAAAAGAGAAATAAAAGGTTCTACAATTAGTATCTTTTTCAAAAGCATTGGTCCTGAAGTTAACAGTAACAACCCTCCTATTAAAAAGAAAATAACTGACATTGATAAAACATGGTTATGAACCAATGTTATTATTTCTTTTAAAGGTTTTTTAAACTTCATTTCAACAGCATTCTCATCAGCTTCATTGCCTAAATATTGTTCCTCTATTCCATTAATTGTTGAATTGGTATTTTCATTTACAAATAATAACCCGGTATAAAATCCAAAACTTAAAGTAACTACAAAGCAAGCTATTAATACTTTTGCTTGTTTAGGAATTTTATATATAAGACCATTTAATTCCATTATATCTTACCCTCTTTTTTAAGTAAATTAACTTTAGCTGTCACTTTTTTAACTCCATTGGTTATTGATCTAGCAGAAATTGTTGCTCCAGATATGTTTTGAATATCATATCCAAATTTCATTTCTTCAGTATCATTTTTACCAATAAATTGTTTTAACCAACGTTTACTCCCAATTTCTCCACCATAATCTTCACGATACACTAGCACTTGCACAGTTAGTATTGTTAGATTAGGCTTATAAACTACCATAAAATCAAAGAAATCAGCTTTGCTATTTGCTTTAGATAAAACATAATACCCTACAAAAACATCATCCGCAAAAATCTTAGCTATTTTTAAATCATCATCCAATTTTATTGATTTTTGAATTATGCCTTTATTTTCCCATAAGGCATTAAGCGTTTTATCAATTTTTTTTATCGCAGCATTAGGTAAATCCGTAGAAAGAGTAAGGATACCAACTAATATTATAAAATAGATTTTTTTCATGGTCAACAAAAATACAAATACCCTGCAAAACTTTTACAAGGTACTTGTTCATTAAACTAAAACAATTATTTTACTAAAACCATACTCCCAAACCAAAGTTAATTTGATTAGAATACTCATCACTAGCTTCAGTTTTAAACATTTGATAATCGGCTTTAAAAGCAGCTCCATTTGCAATATGATAAGTTAATCCAAAAGTCATATCAGTTCTGGCGTAAGCATCATTCTTTGTTGTCTCATCTGTTACAGAGTATTGAGTATCATAAAATTCATATCGCCCAAAAATTACAATTTTTTCTTTAGCATCTTTATTAAACAAGCTTAAAACATCATAACCTATCTCGCCATAATAGCCCATCATAGATGAACCAATATCTTTTGTAGTGTATAAATTATATTCTTTTGTTCCTGAAATACTAGAATAATTAAATTGAGCTCTTGCTTGAAATGCCTTGTAGGTATATCTCGCATCAAATCCCATCATTCCTAAACCAACAACAGTTGAATCTGCTTGTTTTATCGCTAAATCATCATCTTTTAAAACACCGTCATAAGCTGTAGATTGAGTGTTCCCAAAATAACCTGACAATCCTAATTTTAATCCTTTTATACCATAATAGTCAACTTTACCAGTAATATTTGGTGAACTTATTGTAGATTCAGCTCCTTTTTGACGACCTTTTCTAAATCCATCAGAACCTCTTAATACACCACTTCCATCATAACTTTTAAATCCATTTACAGCATATAATTGGTATTTTAATGACAATTTATTTAATGTACCTGTAATACCAAACCCCATTTCACGCCAAGTAGAAGGAACAATTTGTCCGTCTAAATTAGGACGTTCTACTCCATTAAAAGTAGTAGGTTCATGGTATTCATTCATTATACCCATAGGTATTAACATTAAGCCACCCCTTAAATTTAACGCCTGATTAATTCTATAATTAATAAATGCCTGCTCTATATAAACTTCTTTAACATGTTCAAACTCAACTTCAGTTACAAAGTGTACCCTATCATTAAATTTGTACCCCAAAAACATTATCATACGATGAACATCTAGGTTTCCATTTCTTCTTATAGAATCATTTAACGGTTGATTAAAATCTACTTGAGCATAAGCCCCTAGTGTAACTCTTTTTCCTCCATTACCTGCTATAATGTTTTGAGCTGAGTTTAACGGTGCATTTGTTACCGTATCGGTACCCATTACCTGTGCATTTGAAAATAATGCTCCGAATCCAAAAATTCCAACTAATACTATCTTTTTCATTTTATCTTTATTTAGACTAATTATAAATAACGAT
>CAXBPN010000183.1:0-5381 GCA_963977515.1 uncultured Flavobacteriales bacterium | reverse complement strand
TCAAATTTTGATAACTCTTTAAGCATATTTGCCTTTATTTTGTTGTTTTCTTCAATTTGTCTAGGGCTTAAATTAGGGAAACGATACGCATCATCAGCAATTTCACAAGCACCACCCGTCAAATAAGTAATTACAGGTCTAAATCCTACTTTTATTGAAGCTGTTAACTTTCCTTTAAAAGGATCTTTACCTTCAATTTTCAGTTCTTCTTCAGTGCTCATCCAACTACCGCCTTTTGCTCCTGCTATATTATTCTCATCCTCATAATATACCATCTCGGCAACGTTACCACTCATGTTAAATAAACCACTACCGTTAGGATTGTATGAACTTACTTTTACCGTAGAAAAGCCTCCATCAGCAGCATAATCGTTTTCATTCGCGTTTTCGATGCAACTTGTAGTGGTATTCTTTCCTGGCATAAAATTGACTAAGTAGCAACCTCTTTCATTTTTTAGTGTATTTCCAAAAGAATAAATTGAACTAACACTCTTTCCTTTTGCTGCTTGTACCCATTCTTTTGCCTTGGGTAGCCTAACACTACTAACTAGTTTTCCATATTTTTCAGGATTTAAATTATTACGCTCTTCAGTTAGCCATTCGCAATACAACTCAGCTCCTTCAACACTAATTGCAACTACAGGATAGTCGTTGTATTCTGGATTCGAGAAGTAGTTATCCTTCATAAATTGAGCTTCTTTTTCATATCCTTTTGGGTATTCTTTTAACCATAATTCTTGGTTGGGCTTAGCTTTTAGAAAATCCTCTTTCTTGTCTTGTATTAGTAAATCGAACAAAAAGGTTCTGTATTCTAAATTAGATACCTCTGTTGCTTGTATGTGAAAAGAATTTGTAGCATCCATTGAGGTCGCTTTCCCTACAACAAGTAGTTTGTTCCAATATACCATGGGATAAATTCTCTCATCTATATTATTCCTTGCTGGCATTCTATTATATCTAGCCAAACCTCTTAACATTTTTTCTTTTTGTTTATGATTTTCTGTTATTTGCTTTTTCGTTAAAACCGGAAAATCATATTTTTCTTCAACAACATCTATTGTAGTTGTATTTGCTTCTTTTGTTGGTTGATTTACATTGATTTTTTTCTTGTCAACAGTTATTTCTTTGCTTTTAATAAGTATTGGTTCTTTATTTTTCTTCTCCTGAGTAGAAAACTGTACAGTTTTTGGTTCAACTTTCTTAATTTTTTCTAAAGAAACAATACTTGTTTTTGTTTCATTTTTAGTTATTACTTCATCATTTACTTTAGTAGTTGTATGATTTACATAAATAAAACCAATACTTAATATCATTGCACTTAACGTCATAATTAATAATGATTTAAAAGATTTAATTTTAGCTAACAAAGCTGTTGAGCTACCACTTTTTACCGCCGTAGTAAATGTTTGTTTTGTTTCCTCAAAACTAGTTTTTGGAGCTTGGTTTTTTGCTTGGTTAAAAAGCTCGTTTAGTCGTTGTGAATTATCCATTTTTCACCTCCTGGGTATTAATGTAATTACTTTTAAAAGTTAAAAGCTCGGTTAGTTTTTCTCGCCCTCGCTTTAATCGTTGTTTAATTGCTGATTCGCTTGCTTCCTGAATTTTTGCTATTTCTTTTATCGAAAATCCAGATATTTCAAACAATATAATTGCTTCGCGCTGGTCGGTTGGTAATTGAGCTAAAGTTTGATGTAATAAATAAACTTCGGCATCTGTTTCTGTTTGGTTTTTAAAATCAACATAACCATAAACTTGCTCATTTTCTTCATAAGATGATTCTTTCATCTTTCTGTTGTTATTTGCTAATAAACGAACACTTATTCCAAATAAAAACGATAAAAAAGAACTTTCAGATTTTAAGCTATCTATTTTTTGATAAGCAACCAAAAGGGTTTCGTTCATCAAGTCATTATAATCCATATCACCATAAGCTCTTGCTCTACAAAAGCGTTCGAACCTATCGTGAACAGGCTCGTATAATGCTAAAAATTTATCTTGTTTCGACTTATTCAAATCTCATTCTTAATAGTTGTTTAATGTTAAGTGTTACCAAATTAAAAAAAGTTACATCATGGTTTAAATTTTTCATTTTATGCTTATCAAAACTTAATAACATTAGTTCAACCTAAATTTTATACTTTTGTTGTATGACAGCCTTTTTGCATGGTTTTCGGTATTCGTATATCCTTTTACATTTTTAAATAGTCAATACATTATTTTATTATATATTTGATTGAACTTTAAATATATAATATTATGGAAATGAACTATTTAATTTTATTAGCAGCAGCATTACTACCTATGATTATAGGTTTTATTTGGTATAATCCAAAGGTTTTTGGTAATGTATGGATGAAAGCTGCAGACATGACTGAAGAAAAAATGAAAGGAGCCAACATGGTGTTAGTTTTCGGATTAAGTTACCTTTTTAGTATCATTTTAGCTTCAGCTTTAATGGGCATTGTTATTCATCAATGGGGAGTATTTTCATTAGTTGGAGGGAATCCTGAAGTATTAAACTCAGGAACTGCTGCCGACTTTATGGCTGAGTACGGCACTAATTTTAGAACATTTAAACATGGTTTATTGCATGGAGTAATTGCTGGGTTTACTTTGGCTTTACCTATTTTGGCAACAAATGCAATGTTTGAAAGAAAAGGATTTAAGTATATTGCGGTTAATGCTGGTTACTGGATAGTAACTATGGGATTAATGGGTGGAGTAATTTGTCAATTTATGTAATAAATTATTGCTATAAAGTAAAAAGCAGCTTCAAATGAAGCTGCTTTTTTATACCCCTTTTATTCTATCATAAAGCGAACCTATTAATGCTCCACCTTGTTTAAAAGTACGAGGCTGCTCAATAACCTCAAACTCTCCTTCGTTATTATATTTTAATTCAAAACTAAAAATAAACTTAGAATTTTCTGTGTCTATTCCATTTTGTCCAAATCTTAAATCATTTAGTAATAATTTCCCACCTCTCTCTTCCAGGGTAAACCATCCCTCCGATATTTTTATTAATTGCTTCACCTTCTTTTCATTTATCATATTCCCTAGCAAGTGTACGTTTTGTGGAATAAATTTAGAATAAACAACATCTTCTTGTTTATCAAGTAAGGAATAATAACCAGTAATAAAACCATCTTTTAGCTTAACGTTAGCACTCCATAGTATTGAATTAAGTGGTGTTGGTCTTGTTTTAACCTCTACATATTCAATGTTTTTTTTATTTAACGTATTTATAAATTTTGGGTAAGCCAACCACTTAAAGCCAATGGTTAATAACATGTAACAACTACTTATTATTAGCCCAAATTGGTTTATCCGTTTACGTTTTAAACTGTCTTTTTTATAAAATAGCACAGCAATAACACAAGCTAAAAAAGGTAAAGTATAAAGCGGATCGACAACAAAAATATTTTTATAGGCTACACGATACTCAAATGGCCAGAAAAGTTGAGTTCCCCAAGTTGTATGAGCATCTAATAATGGATGCGTAAACAAGCCTAAAAACATCAGTAGTGTCCAATCTTTCCATGTAGCAGCTAATTTTTTATGAATTTTAGTTAAAAGCCAACCAAATATGGGGGCAAAAATTAAACTAAATAAAATAGAATGTGAAAACCCTCGATGAACTTCTAGTGCTGTTACATTGTCGGTAAAGTACTTAGCAAAAACGTCTAAATCAGGAATAGTTCCTGCAACAGCTCCCCATAAAATTGCCCAATTACCTACTTTTTTCCCAATAGCAGCCTCTCCTACTGCAGCACCTAAAACTATTTGAGTTAACGAGTCCATTTAACTAAAATCAGCTTTAAAAGGTTTTCTTAATTCAAATTCACTTGGCGAAATAGATTCAATTATTGGTTTTATCAATTTATTTGAAACCGTATTCCTTAATTTAATATATAGTTTCATATGAGTTGGCTCTGCTCCTAAACAACTTTTTATTTCCTCAGCTGTTCTTCCTAGCCTTAATTCTGTTACATTTTTATCAATTGCAAACTCAACAAAATCGTATAGCATTTTTTGATAAACAGCATATTCGTAATTATAGTTATAATCAATACCAATATAGTTAGCATCAATATTTCCGTTAGAAATAAAAGCAGAACTAAAACCAATTAACTCTTCTTTAAAAAAGTATCCCTTAATCATAAACTTATCATCTAAATTCTTTTTTAAATTATAAAAAGCTTCTCCATTTAATGCACCTATACTAAAATCAGATTTTTCTAATACCAATAAATATAATTCCTCTATTCTCTCTTTATACTTTAATACATCTTTTAAATCAAACTCTTTGGTTATAATTTGAGCAGATTTTTTAAATACTCCTTTTGCTTTTGTTCTAAATTTAGCGGTCATACTATTCAAATAATCATCTATGTTTTTCCAACTCGGATGAATTTTTAAAATCATATTTACATCAATCATAAACTCCCTATACTTGTTTTGCTTAATGTGGTCGCTATATTGAAAGTTTGATGGCCAAAATTCTTTAAGCAACACCATTGATGTTTGTCCATTAATTTTTTCAGATTTCCTAAGTCGGTATAACGCAACGTTTAAGTTGTCATAAGCTTCTTGATGACTTATTTTATCGTTGTACATAAAACCATTTTCACCACAAGCAAAAACATTTCCACACACCAAAACCTTTATATCTAAGGAGTTTAAAATTTTAGTTTTAAGGTGGCTACTTAATTTACATAATTGCTCACTATACTTCGAACCCTTATCTACAAACTTTACCACTTGAGCTATTGCTATGGCTACAGGCTCATCTTTATCGTTGTGAAATTGAATGTATCTAAATGGAATATCATTTTTTAAAGCACTTTCTAAGGCTTTTAAATAGTTTAATGATAAATAAATGTTTTGATTGTTATTTATTGCTTCCCAATGCTTTTCATTAATTAAGTTTGCTGAATCATAAAAAATAAGTTTTAGTTTATTTTTTTCGGTTGATTCAGGAATGGAAAAAGTCATAAATTTAATTGTATATACATTTAATAAAGTAAAAATATTCATAATATCTGCAATGGCAGTAAAAACATATTATTTCTTCACATTTTTTAACTTTTTTTATGGCTATTGAAATCTTATTTGAGGATGAGTATATTGTTGTGGTGAATAAACCGAACGATGTATTAATGTACCCATCTTATTATGCCAGAAATATTACTGACGCTACTCTAGTTGAATTGTTAAATGAACAATTACAAGTTAAAACCTCTCCTCTTCATCGTTTAGACAGAAAAACATCTGGTGTAGTTATTTTTGGTAAATCAGCAGAAGTGGCTAAAGCTTTCGAGGAATTATTTGCTCAACATAAAATTGAAAAAAAGTATATAGCAATTGTAAGAGGTTTTTGT
>CAXBPN010000182.1:0-5386 GCA_963977515.1 uncultured Flavobacteriales bacterium | reverse complement strand
TATGAGTTAAGCCTAATGTTCTAGCTTTTTGGGTTAATTCTAATAATATTTCTCTATTTCCCTGCCCTCCATTATCTGTTATATCTTTTAATTCAGGCATTTTTGCTAATTCTTTTTTCAAGTAATCTTTAGCTTCTTTTATTTGCCTATAATTATCTCCTTTTAATGCAATTTCAACAGGTTTACCCCAACGGTTACCACCACCAACCATAAACTTCTCTAAGGTTGGGTCTTTCTTAATTTTGTCTTCAACTCTTTTAGCAATATCAAAACTCGATATTTCAGCACCTTCTACATCCAAATTTACTCTCACCATACCTGCATGTGATCCACTTTCACCCAATTCTTCCGTACCTCCAACTACAGCCGAAACATAAGTGATTAAGGTATCTCCATATTCTTCTTCCAACTCATATTTCACCTCCATTACTTTATCATAACAGTACCACATATACTCTGTAGTCTTTTCTTTTGGCTCTCCAGATTTATAAGCAAATTCTATTTTAAAATCATCGAACGGTATTGCTGGAAAAAATGTTGATTTAATTACTCCAGTACTAATAAGCGTAATTATAACAGTCATAAATAATAATGGGAAAAACGCCAAAATACGTCTTAGGCGTTTTTTATACATAATCGCTTTCAAGCCTCGACCATAAACATGGTCTTTTAAATAAGCAATTGAATCTTCAACTCCTTGCTTAATTTTAGAAAAGATGTTATTCGATTTTTCTTTTTGTTGTAATCTTTTTGTTCTTAAATGTGATGGTAAAACTAAAAAGGCTTCAATTAATGAGAATAATAAGGATACAATTACAACAAACGCCATTTCTTGCATTTGTTCCATCCCTTCAATAAAAAGTAGTACACTAAAAGCTACAACGGTAGTTAATACAGAAGTGAAAACCGAGGATATTACTTCCATTGTTCCATCTAAAGTTGCTTGATAGGGTGTTTTCCCTTTTTCGTAATGTGCATAAATATTTTCAGCTATCACAATACCATCATCCACGATAATTCCTACAACGAGTATCATTCCAAATAATGAAATCATGTTGATTGTTATTCCATACAAAGCTCCTACGATAAACATTCCTAAGAATGAAATAGGAATACCTGCTGCAACCCAAATAGATAATCTTAGATTAAGAAATAATCCCAATACAATTAAGACCAATAAAAGTCCAATAAATCCATTATTCATCAACATATCGATACGTTGTTTTAACATATCATAAAACTGAAACATAATCGTCAATTTCATGTCTTCATGCTTGGCATTAAACTCCTCTACATAACGTTTTACTTCATCAGAAATCTCACCTAAATCTTCATCCTCTAACTTCATTATGGTTAATGTTACATTTCTGTCACCATTCACATAACTTTTAACTGGAGAATCAGCAAATTGATATTTTACTTTAGCAACATCTCCCAAAGTGATTATATCTCCATTAACAGTTGTACGAATTACTAAATCTTCTATTCCCTGAACTGTATTTTGTTTTGCTTTTGCTCTAATTAAATACTCTTCTCCATCCGTTTTAACAGAGCCCGCAGAAACATCTCTATTATTAAATCTTACTGCATTAGCAACATCATCAAATTTTAAATTATATCTTAATAATTGCTCTTCTTGAACTTCAATTGAAAATTCTGTTGCTGGATAACCATCTTTTAAAACTTGGCTAATTGCATCTGTATTCAATAATTCATCTTCAATCTTTTCAGCAGCTTCTTTTAGTTTAATAATATCAACATTACCTGATAGGGATATAAAAGAAGCTCTACTATTCATAAACCCTCTTTGCTTTACAATTGTGGGTTTCTCTGCTCCTACTGGAAAACTATTTATACCATCAACAGCATTTTCAACATCCCTTAACACTTCATCAAGGTCTGCATCTTTATAAGCTACAATATTTACAGAGGCTATATTTTCTGAAGAGGTTGAAAATATTTCTTCAATACCTGAAATACCTTTCAAAGCTTGCTCTACTTTTATAGTTACTCCTTCTTCCATTTCTAGAGGAGACGCTCCATTATAAAAAACACTTATTCCAATTCTATTTGGGTCTTGCTCAGGAAAGAAAGAACTATCCATTGTAACAATAGCGGTAATACCAAACATTACTGTTAAAACAATAATGGCATTAGCCCAAATTGGTTTTCGTATAAAAAATGAAATTAAATTTCTCATAAATCTTTTTATTGAATAATTGGAGCAACTTTCATACTATCAACTGCACCAGGTATTGGCTCAACAACCACTATACCTCCATCTGTTAATCCTTTAACAATAACAGTATTTTTATTTCTCTTAACAATTGTTAATTTTTTTCTAATCAACAAACTATCTACAACTGTATATACTGTATTATCATCTAAGAATGAACGCCTTGATATTTCATCAGCATCAATCACATTACTAGCATAAATACTTGCCTCTACATACATACCATTAAACAATTGTTGCTCTGCATTGCTTTCAATACTAACAAAAACATCTATCGATTGAGTGTTTGGGTTAATGTTTTGAGCTATTCTACTCACTTTACCATCCCATTTCATTTTTTTATCTTCACTTGATAGCTTTACTTTATTCCCCAACTTAACCAATGAAATGTTTTCAGGTCCAATAGGAACGGCAACCTCTAAAGCTACCGTTTTAATAATAGTGGCTATTGGAGAGCCCGGATTAATGATAGCTCCTGTTTCTGCAGTTACAGCAATAACACTTCCATTAAAAGGGGCATAAACGCTATATTTTCTCAAGCGTTCCTCATCACCTTTTATATTGTAATATTCAGCTAAAACATTTTTAGCTGCCATAAACGTTTTTTCTTTATTCGATTTGAAAGTTGGAAGTTCTGGTAGGTCTTTGTCTAAATCAATATTATCTAAAAATCCAGCCCAAGAAGTAACATTGTCTGGATAGTCAATTTTAATGTCAGGTAAAACTGAAGCCATAAGGTTTAAAAAACCACTTTTTCTTGCTTTTAAAGATAATTGAGCCTCTTTATCATTTATTTTAAATAACAATTGCCCTTGCGAGAAACTTTGACCAGCTTTTAAGTCAACACCGCCTGACAATAAAACTCCTTGAACCTCTGCTGAAAGTGTAATATTTCGTGAAGAAGAAACTCTACCGAAACCTGTAACAAAAATATTAACGGTATCATTCTTAACTTTATGAACCTTTACATACGTATTGTTATCTCCTGAATCTCCTGTTTTTTTAAGGCCTCCATCTTTACCTGTTGCCAATCTAAAAACAACTAGAAATAACAATGAAAAGATTACAAGTAAAATAATTATTTTTCGCTTAGTCATAATTCACTCAATTTATTAATTGAGCAAATTTAGATTTAGAAATGTAAACAATTTACATTATTACACCAATGGAAAAGTAGATTGATAAATGGTTTAATCAGGGAAAATAAGGTACATTGATAACTTACTTTCTCTTTTTTTTTGCTTGATTGATAAAATAGAAAACAGCAAATATCAATATTAACGACACCATTATAGCTATAAAAAATATAAATTCTGACTGCATAACATATAATTTTAAAGTGAAAACTAATTAGGTTTAACTACTAAACGTTTAGACGAACAACAAAGTTGCTTCGACCAATAATAATTTATACCCCTATTAATTAAAAAAGTTACCTTTTTAATTTTTATTACTTTTATATTTCACTTCTAAGAAATGAAACACATTAATAAAATAAAACTCAAAAAACAGGAATTAAAACCTGCTAGCTACTACTTTGAAGGTATTAAGGGGGGTAACATTACCATTTTGAGTAAAGCTATTACTTTATTGGAAAGCACTAAAATTGAAAATCACAATTTAGCTGAAGAAATAATCGAAATGTGTTTACCATATTCAGGAAATTCTTTACGAATTGGTATTACAGGTGTTCCTGGTGTTGGGAAAAGCACGCTTATAGAATCTTTTGGTAGTTATTTAATAAATGAGCAAAATAAAAAAGTTGCCGTATTAGCAATAGACCCAAGTAGTCAGAAAAGTGGTGGTAGCATTTTAGGTGATAAAACTCGAATGAATGATTTATCGGTTAATAATAATGCCTTTATTCGTCCTTCTCCATCTTCTGGAGCTCTAGGAGGTGTAGCCAAAGCAACAAGAGAATCAATCATTTTATGTGAGGCTGCTGGTTTTGATGTGATATTAATTGAAACAGTTGGTGTTGGTCAATCTGAAACAGATGTAAATTCAATGGTAGATTTCTTTCTTTTACTTATGCTCGCTGGTGCTGGAGATGAACTACAAGGAATAAAAAGAGGAATAATGGAAATGGCTGATGTTATTTTAATTAATAAAGCTGATAATGAAGATGCAACAAAAGTAAAACTCGCTAAACAGAATTATAAAAACGCACTACACCTCTTTCCTCCTAATTCAAATGGATGGATACCAAAGGTTGAATCTTGCTCAGCTTTAAACAATATTGGTATTCAAAAAGTTTGGGATATTATTATCAAACATCATGAATTAACAACATTAAATGGCTCGTTCCACAAAAACAGAAAAGACCAAGCTAAATTTTGGCTTAATGAAACCATTTCTGATGCTGTTAAGTCTATGTTTTATCAAAACGAAAAAATCAAAATGCTTCTTCCTAAAATAGAAAACGATGTGATAAATGGAAAAATTAGCCCCTTTAAAGCTGCTAACCTTTTATTAGAAGAATTTAAAAAGTAATTTTTGTCATATTTTCAAGTCCATATTAAGATTACTTTCGCCATAAATTACATTCTTGTATTATGAGATTATTAATTATCATCGCATTTCTAATTCTAACCACTACTTTGTTTGGACAAGAAATATCTTCTGAAACAACTTCAAAGCGTTCAAACAAAGGAAGAATGTATGTTTTTTGGGGATGGAACAGAGCTTACTATACAAATTCCGACATTCATTTTACTGGAGATAATTATGACTTTACACTTGAAAACGTTAAAGCAAAAGACAGACCAACTACTTTTGCTTTAAATCCTTATTTCCATCCAAGCAGAATAACAATACCACAAACAAATTTTCGAATAGGTTATTTTATTAATGATAAGTATGATATTTCATTTGGTGTTGACCATATGAAATATGTAATGGTTCAACAACAAACAACTAAAATATCTGGAGAAATAACAAAAGGAAATAAGTATGATGGAATTTATAATGCTCAAGATATTGTTCTAGACTATGATTTTTTAACCTTTGAGCATACTGACGGATTAAACTACATCAATTTTGAATTTACAAGAAATGATGACTTACTTACCTTTCTAAACGTAAAGCATAATTTCAATAAAATTCAATTAAACTCATTAGTAGGATTTGGCTTAGGTGTTATAATCCCAA
>CAXBPN010000181.1:0-5409 GCA_963977515.1 uncultured Flavobacteriales bacterium | reverse complement strand
CTGCAAATAAGCTAAAGCAGGATTATTAGCATAACCTGAATTGCTATCTAACGAAATAACAATTTCTTTTTTTATGGGTTCTTGGTTTGAAAGAGTGAATTGCTCATCGGTATTTAAAAGTGTTCTCAATTGACTTTTATAAATTTCAACATCAGCATTAACAAGCCTCAGTTTGTTTTCAACTTCCATAGCTTGAGTTTGAGCGGTGGTTTTTTCTAACAAATTAGATTCTCCGGTTTTGTATTTCAATTCGGCAGCTTTAGAAAAGTCAGAAAAAATACTGTCTAACTTCCTTAATAATTGCAAATTAGATTGAGCATTGACTAGCTTGTAATACGTTGTTTTCACTTCAGCTATTAATTCATTTTCTGAAATAGCTTGTTGAAACTCACTACTTTTAATTGCAGCATTGGCAACTTTCGTATTTTTTATATAAACTGTTGGAAAAGCAAAGGTTTGAGAAACATCAAAATAATTATCGTTGGTTACAATACTATTGTATTGACCGTGTTGCCAGTTAAATTGTGTTTTCCCGAAATCGGTACTTGATTTTTTCACTTGCTTGTTGTATTCTACTTCTAATTTTGCCGACTTTATCGTTAAGTTATTTTGCAAAGCCATATTTATAGCTTCATCTAACGAAAGTGATTTATTTACATCACCCTGACCAAAAGAAAGAGAAGGTAGAAGCAAAATACCGATAATTAATAATGTGGTATTTATCTTCACTTTTTTGATTCCTTTTTCAAAATAGATGTACAAAACCGGCAACACAATTAGTGTTAATAAAGTTGCGGTTAATAAGCCCCCTATTACCACCGTTGCTAAAGGACGTTGAACTTCCGCTCCTGAAGAGTTAGATAACGCCATTGGCAAAAATCCAAATGAAGCCACAAAAGCAGTCATTAATACCGGTCGTAATCGTATTTCTGTTCCTTTCAGTACTATTTCTTTTAAATCGGTCATTCCTTTTTCTTTTAAACGATTAAATTCTGCTATTAAAACAATTCCGTTTAAAACGGCTACACCAAATAAAGCAATAAAGCCAATACCTGCCGATATGCTAAAAGGCATATCCCTAAAATAAAGTGCAAATATTCCGCCTATGGCAGATAAAGGAATCGCAGTAAAAATTAATAGTGATTGTTTAATGGATTTAAAAGTGAAAAACAACAAAATGAAAATAAGTAGTAATGCAACTGGAACCGCAATGGATAACCTCTGCCGTGCTTCTACCAAATTTTCAAACTGTCCGCCATAAGTGGGATAATAACCTGCCGGGAAATCAATTTTAGCATCCACCTTATTTTTAATTTCTTCAACAATACTTTCCACATCACGGTTACGCACGTTAAAACCAATCGTAATTCTTCGTTTGGTATCGTCTCGTTGTATTTGATTCGGTCCGTCTTTAAAAGCTACTTCTGCCACCTGATTTAATGGAATTTGATGTCCATCGGGAGTAGTAACAAATAAGTTACTTACGTTTTCTATATCTTGTCGATGTGCTCTATCAAACCGAACTACCAAATCAAATTTTCGTTCTCCTTCATAAACCATTCCTGAAGATTTTCCTGCAAAAGCAGTTTCAATAACGGTATTTACCTCTTGAATATTTAGCCCATACTTAGCAATCTCATTCCTGTTAAATTTAATCTGAATTTGAGGCAATCCCGTTACTTCTTCTACATACAAATCTTCTGCACCATCCACTGTTTTAACCAATTTACCCACCTTGTTGGCATATTCGGATAGCACATCTAAATCTTCTCCATAAATTTTAATCACCACATCTTGTCTGGCACCTGTCATCAACTCATTAAAACGCATTTGGATAGGTTGTTGAAATCCAAAAGTAACTCCGGGAATAACAGAAAGTGCTTCACCCATTTTTTCTGCCAACTCTTCTCGTGTTTCCGCACTTGTCCATTCATCCTTATCTTTTAAAATAATCATTAAATCAGCTGCTTCAACAGGCATAGGGTCTGTTGGAATCTCACCTGAACCAATTTTACCTACGACTTGTTGTACTTCAGGAAATTTTTCTAATAATATTTTTTGAGCTTTTGTGGTGGCATCAATCGTTTCAGATAAGGAACTTCCTGTCATTACTCTTGTCTCTACTGCAAAATCGCCTTCATCTAAAGTTGGAATAAACTCGCCTCCCATATTCATAAATGTAAAAATGCTTATTAAAAATAGCCCACTAGAGACAAGTACAACGGTCAGTTTATGATTAAGAGCCGTATGAATAAATGGTGAATAAATTCGTTGAAAAAATTCCATTAACTTATCGGAAATATTCTTTTTGTAGGCTGTTTTTTTACTTAGCACTAATGCTGACATCATAGGGACATAGGTCAAGGATAAAATAAAAGCTCCTAAAATAGCAAATGAAACGGTTTGTGCCATAGGTTTAAACATTTTACCTTCCACACCTACCAAAGCTAGTATTGGCAAATAAACAATCAGAATAATAATTTCTCCAAAGGCTGCAGAACTTCTAATTTTGGACGCTGCACTATACACTTGTTCATCCATTTGTTTTCTGCTTAGCATTTTAACTCCTGACAACTGCCTGTTGTTCACAATTATTCGATGAACAATACTCTCGACAATAATAACAGCTCCATCTACAATTAACCCAAAGTCGATTGCCCCCAAACTCATTAAATTACCTGAAACGCCAAATAGATTCATCATCCCAAATGCAAATAACATGGCTAATGGAATAACGGAAGCAACGACTAATCCAGCTCTAACATTTCCGAGTAAAAGAATCAAGATAAAAATGACAATTAATGCTCCTTCTAACAAATTTTTAGTTACGGTTCCTATGGCATTATCTACCAGTTTTGTTCTATCCAAGAAAGGTTCAATTACCACTCCTTCAGGTAACGTTTTTTCTATTTGGGTTATTCGTTCTTTAATATTCTCAATTACTTTTGCTGAGTTTTCTCCTTTTAACATCATGACAATAGAACTTACCACTTCTCCTTCTCCATTTCGGGTGGAAGCACCATAACGAACCGCACTTCCATATTGAACGGTAGCGGCATCTCTAATTAAAACAGGAATTCCAGATGGATTGTTTTTAATGACAATTTTTTCTATATCTTCAATACTCCCAACCATTCCTTCACTTCTAATAAAGTAAGCATTGGGTTTTTTATCAATATACGCTCCTCCTGTATTTTGATTGTTCTTTTCAAGAGCCGTAAAGATATCCGAAATACTAATGTCCATACTCCTTAATTTTTCAGGATTGATGGCAATTTCGTATTGTTTTAAGTAACCACCAAAGCTGCTAACATCTGCAACTCCAGGTGTGCCCAAAAGTTGCCGTTTAACAATCCAATCTTGGATGGTTCTCAACTCCATTGCTGAATATTGATCTTCATAGCCTTTTTTAGTATGTACAACATATTGGTATATTTCTCCTAATCCTGTAGTTACAGGAGCCATTTCGGGAGTTCCAATTCCTTTTGGAATTTGATTTTTTGCTTCGGCAAGCCGTTCGTTTACTTGCTGTCTTGCCCAATATACATCAACATCTTCTTTAAATACGATGGTTACTACCGACAATCCAAAACGAGAAAAAGAACGAATCTCATCTATATCCGGAATGGTTGCCATTGTGATTTCAACAGGAAATGTAATAAATTTTTCTACTTCCTGTGCTGCTAATGAAGAAGCAATGGTAATTACTTGTACTTGGTTATTAGTTATATCAGGGACTGCATCTATGGGAAGTTGTTTTAACGAATAACTTCCCCAAGCAATTAAGCCCAACATCATCAAACCTATTACCAATTTATTTTTTATGGAAAATCCAATTAATTTATCTATCATAATAGATTATTTTCTTGTTATTAATGAAAAATGAATGTTGTCTTTTGATGAATTCAAAAGAAACGAAATGGTGTAATTAAAATTACACCAGATTAACAAGAAAATGAAGGAGGACCTCTATGAGGAGAGGATTTGACGAGTGATAATTGATACTTATCAATAAAAATAGTATTAAATACTTGGTATGATTCAATCTCAGTTGGTTCAACAAAAACAGCGAATAAAACAGCTATGATTTTTGTTTTTGATAATCCTTTATACTCCGTATTATTTATTTCTAATGTAGTAAAATGTTGATGAATTATGTCGGATTGTGGATCTTCTAATTTACTTAAAAAACATTCAAGCAAACATAGTATTCCATCACATGAATGATTTTCGTTTAGGGAATAACCATGAGTAATCACTTCATTTTCTGCGTGCCTGTGGTGTGAGTGGGATTGTTCTCCTAAATTTATTTCAAAATGTTCAGAAATATTATCTGTATGAGAATGAGGAACTAATTCAACCGCAAAAGCAAAGGAATAAGTTAACAATAAAAAAACAGCGATTACTGGTTTAATCAGTTTCATGGGGACAAATATACTAAATTTTAAAAAGGGAACATATTGGTTAAAATCAAAAACTATTGGATTACTTTTGTAGCATGAATGAATTAACCACATTTTTTGACAAACTGAGAGCAAGCTTTAACAATGATAGTTTTGTTAAAGTTACCTTGAGTAAACCAGCTCATAAAAACGAAGGGCTAAAAAACCTTTACATTCGATTAGTGTTGATAAAAGATCAGCCTACTTTTTCGGTTACTTATCATTACCAAACTAACGATCAGGTTAAAAACTTTAACATTGATGAGGTGGTAGCTGAACTCACTGATTTGTTGGGTCAAAAATTTAAAGTAGGTATTTTGTTTACGCTTGAGGAGGATTATACTATACAGTTTTCTAAAAAGGGTAAAATGTCGAGCAGAATAACCCTGCCTAGTTTTGAGCACAAACCACCAATTACTCACGATCAACCCAAAAAGAAAAGAGCAATTTTAGGAAAGTATTTAATGTTGTTGGGCGTTACTGATGGTGAAGGAAATGTTATTCCTAAAATGGCAGATAAGTTTAGACAGATTAATAAGTATTTAGAAATTATAGAAAGCTTGATTAAAAATGCTGATTTACCAGAGAAAATTTCGATTGTAGATATGGGTTCGGGAAAAGGGTATTTAACTTTTGCACTTTATGATTATTTGGTGCAACAACGAAAAATGGATGTTACCATTACCGGAATTGAATTAAGAAAAGAATTGGTTGATTTTTGTAATGAAACCGCAAAAGCTTGTGGTTTTGAAAATTTAAAATTTGAGAATAAAGCCATCCAAGAATATAAAACTAAAAAATTAGATGTGCTTATTGCTTTACACGCTTGTGATACCGCAACTGATGATGCCATATTTAAAGGAATGAAAGCCAATGCTGAATTAATTATAACAGCACCTTGTTGCCATAAACAAATTCGCCAACAGGTAAAAGGGAAGGAGCAAGAAAGCCCAATTTTAAAATATGG
>CAXBPN010000180.1:0-5470 GCA_963977515.1 uncultured Flavobacteriales bacterium | reverse complement strand
CCCGATTTATCGTAAGAATATTCATGAGAATAATAACCGTAGGTGTCATTTTTTCTAATCAATTTAAGGTTATTGTTATTATCATAATAATAATTGATAACATTGGTATCCTTTCTTAAACGGGTATCATGAAAAGTAGAAATTTGCATAACCAAATTTCCAGAGGTATTAAATTCATAATAGAAGTCAAGACCTTTAGTACGAATAATATCTTTCACTTTTTTACTAGATCGAGAACCTTTAATTGATTTAATTTTATTAAGTCGAATAAATCTGGAATTAAAAAAAGGTTCATCACTAAACAAAGGTTTGTTAATGTCTAATATTTGAGCAAAGGAGCTAATGCTAAAACAAAGTAGAAATGTAAGTATGGGTAATTTTATTTTCAATACATCTTTTAATAGAATACAAATAACTGGAAATAAAAAAGCATCCTGAATTTTCAGGATGCTTTTTATTAACTATATAATGTTTAATTGTATTATTCTTCTTTATCAAAATAAACAGCTGTCATATCTCTGTATTCCATTGCATTTGATGGAAAGTTTTTAACGTAAACCTGAATTAAACGTGTGTTTTCATCATAAAATATAGGTAGAGTTGCTGCATCATCAACAGCAATTTGATCAGCTTGTTTATATAATTCGTTACGTTTTACTTCATCAATCTCTCTTAATGCTTCATTAAATTTAGCATCAAAAGCATCACTTTGGTATCTTACGGAGTTTAGGTAAGAGTTGGTTGACATATCAGCAGGAACATTTTTTCCATATAATAAACTCAAGAAATTTTCTGGGTCTGGATAATCTGCTATCCATCCCGATCTCCAAAATAATGCTTTCCCTGTTTCTAGGTTGTCAAGATGCTGTGGAAATTGTAATTGTTCTATATTAATTTTAACACCTAAATTTTCACTTAACATTTTTTGTACAACTTCAGCAATTTGAATATTTCTATCTCCACCACCAGAGTTAATTTGTAAAGTTATTTCTGGAAATCCTTTTCCATTTTCATACCCAGCTTTTTTCATGTGCTCTTTTGCAAGAGTAGGGTTGTATGCATAACCTTTTATACTTTCGTAATCATATCCTTTAAAAGGCGGTACGAACCCATGAACCCCAGGTCTTCCATCACCTTGTAAGGTGTAAGTTACAATAGAATTCTTATCAATAGCATAGTTAAAAGCTTTTCTAACATCAATATTATCAAAAGGAGGTAATTTATGTTGCATACCTAAATAAACAACACTCATTGCTGGTACAACTTGCATAACATACGGTTTGTTTCCACCTTTTTTAGCATCTTCTAGTTCACCTACAACATCTTTTATCATTTCAAGAGGTAAACGATAAACCATATCTAAATTACCTTTTTTAAACTCAAGTAATTCAGCTTTTTTCTCTTTAATGAATGAAAATTTAATTCCATCTAGGTAAGGTAGTTTATTTCCATATTGGTCAACTTCCCAATAATCAGGATTGCTTTCTAGAATAACTGTTTCGGATTCTTTAATGGTTTTAACTCTAAAAGGACCTGTTCCAACAGCGTTTTTTCTCATATCTATACCATACATATCAAAAGCTTCTTTTGGGTAAACCCAAGATGCAGGGTGACTAAGTATTTTTAAAAATCCTGCAAATGAATAGTTTAAGTCAAATTGAATTGTGTAATCATCAATTACTTTAACTCCTTCAACTCCTTCAGCAAGAGGAGTTTTATTTATAGTAGATTCGTAATACTCGTTTGCACCTTTAAGTCTGTCTTTAAAGAATGGAAACATTTGATTTTCAGGGAAACTTGTGCAGGCTTTATCCAAGCAGTATTTCACATCCTTTGCAGTTAGTTCTCTCCCTTTCCCTTCTGGAAAACATTGGTTGTCATGAAATTTAACACCTTTTCTTAGGTAAAAAGTAAATGAAGTTGCATCCTCATTTATTTCCCATTTACTAGCTAAAGAAGGTAGTACTGTTAAATCTTCTTGATCAAGCTTTAATAAACCTTGATATACTTGGTTAGTTATTCTATGAGCTACAACTTCAGTAATGTTTAAGGGATATAAACTACGAAAATCTTCAGTTTCGTTTAATTTAAAAACACCACCATATTTAACACCACCTTTAGCAGCTTTAACATCTTCTTTTTTAGTGTTTTCATTACCACCGCAACTTGTTAAAAATACTGCAGCACCTATCAGTAAATAAATAATTTTTTTCATAATATCTAATATAAACTTCTCTTCAAAGAAACACAAATATAATTAATACCTTATAATAATCTAAACAAACTTAGATAAAGTCTAAATTTTTTTAGATGAAATTCGTTTATCTAATTTTAAGTATTTTATGTTTTGCAGTAAATTATTAATTATTAGCTAAATACAAAAGGCACAAATGGTATTTTTACAGCCAAAATATATTACATTTTTTTAAATACTTATTGCGGAAAATAATCTACATATTAATTACGTTTTTATTTGCTCAATATGTTGGAGCACAGTCTTTAAGTAATTTTAAGGTGTCCACACTAACATTAAAAGCAGACTCAATTTATATTGATAGTTTATCGATTGTCCCTCAATCTGAACTCATCTATTTAGACGGTTTATTAATAGATAATTCTTTCTATGAGATTGATTACGGAAAATCGTTATTGATTGTTAAAGACTTATCTATTTTAAACAAAAAAGTTAAAATTTCTTATCGTGTTTTCCCAGTTTCTTTCTCTCAATCTTACGAACATAAAAAAATAGGTCAAATTGAACAATATGATCCTGTTTTTAGAAATCCGTTTTTATTTGAGTATGTACCAGCAACAGAGGATGTTTTTTATTTAAATGGATTGAATAAAAGCGGAAGTATTTCTCGTGGTGTTACATTTGGAAACAATCAAGATTTAGCCGTAAATTCTAGTTTAAATCTTCAATTATCGGGAAAAGTTACTAGTGACATTAGCATTTTAGCTTCAATTTCTGATGATAATATTCCAATTCAAGCTGAAGGGAATACGCAACAATTACAAGATTTTGACAATGTGTTTATTCAATTATTTAATGAGCAATGGAAGTTAACGGCAGGTGATTTTTACATGAATCAGCCTAAAAGCTATTTTTTAAATTACAATAAAAAAGCAAAAGGTGGGAGTTTTGAAATTGCATTAAATCCCAATAAAAAACATGAAGATAGAATTTTAACACCATCTATAAGTGCTGCCATTGCAAAAGGTAAATATGCTAGAAATCAATTTATTGGAGTAGAGGGGAATCAAGGACCGTATCGATTAAAAGGAAATGATAATGAAACATTTATCATTATTTTATCGGGAACAGAGCAAGTTTTTGTAGATGGAGAATTATTAAAAAGAGGTAATGAATTTGATTATGTAATTGATTACAATACTTCAGAAATTACATTTACGGCTAATTTTTTAATTACAAAAGATAAAAGAATAGTTGTTTTATTTGAGTATTCTGATAAAAATTATTCGAGAACTATCTATAATTCTAACACAGGGTATGAGAGTGAAAAATTAAAATTGAATTTAACTATTTATTCTGAACAAGATTTAAAAGACCAACCTTTACAACAAGACTTAACCAACGAGCAAAAACTTGTTTTAGGAGGTGTGGGAGACAGTTTACAGCAAGCAATTGTGCCTAATTTTAATGCGGTTGAATTTTCGGAAAACAAAGTACTGTATAAAATGATTGATACTTTGGGTTATGATTCTGTGTTTGTTTACTCAACTGACCCCGATTCTGCAATTTATCAATTGGGATTTTCTCAAGTGGGAGCAAATAATGGTAATTATGTTCAAATTCAAAGCTCGGCAAATGGAAAAGTTTACGAATGGATAACTCCAATTTCTGGTGTTCCACAAGGAAACTATGAACCCGTTATTTTATTAATTAGCCCTAAAAAGTTACAAATAACTACTTTAGGTGGAGAATATAAGTTTTCAGAAAAATCGATAATAAGTTGGGAAGGGGCATTGTCAAATTATGATAAAAATACTTTTTCGACTAAAGATGCTGATGATAATATTGGATATGCGTTTAAGGTTAATTCAATAAATAAAATTAGTTTAGATAATACTCAAGAAAAAGGTTGGGAGATGCTTGTTGGTGGAGGTTATGAATATGTGGATAAGGATTTTAATTTTTTAGGGCCTTTCAGAAATATTGAATTTCAACGAGATTGGAACACTTCAAATTTGATGTTGTTTTCTGATCAACATTTAGGTCAAGCACATATTGGAATTGAAAAAGATAAAAAAGCCAGTTTAGTTTACCAAATAGACGTATTGCAAAATATTGATGAATATAAAGGTGTTAAAAATAACGTAGTCTTTCATTATAATTTAAACGGATTTTCTGCTATAGGATCAGGGAGTTTTTTATATACCGATGGACTTCAGAATACTCGATTTTTCAGAAATAAATTAAAACTTTCACAACAAATCGGATGGTTAGTAGTTGGAGTTGAAGAAGAATTTGAGCAAAATAAATTCTTAGTTAATTTATCGGACACCTTAAAAGCAAATAGTTACCAATTTTTAGTTTGGAAATCGTTTTTGCAAAATGCTGATACTTCTATAAATAAATACACATTAAGCTATCAACAAAGAACAGATAATGCTCCGTTAATAAACAAGTTAACACCAACTACAAAAGCCGAAGATGTTGCTTTTGGTTTTGATTGGTTGAAAAACAAAAACCATATTTTAAGAACTAAGTTTACGTATCGTAAATTACAAATTGTAGAGCCAACACTTTCTACAATAGAGCCCGATGAAAATGTTTTATCTCGAATAGAATATGTTGGGAAATTATTAAAAAGTGTAATTACGTTGAACTCTTATTATCAGGTAGGTTCTGGTTTAGAGGTTAAAAAAGAGTTTTCTTATGCAGAGGTTCAGCCTGGACAAGGTACTCATGCTTATCTGGGCGATTTAAATGGAAATGGAGTTAACGATTTAAATGAATTTGAGGTGGCAGCATTTCAAGATCAAGCCAACTTTATTAAAATTTATACGCCAACTAACGATTATGTAAGAACTTATACCAACGATTTTAATCAAGGCTTATTTTTAAATCCAGAAGCAAAATGGGGAAGCGAAACAGGGTTTAAAAAGTTTATATCTCGTTTTGCTAATCGAACAAATTATAGAGTAGCACGAAAAGTATCGGATAAAAAAGATTATTACAATCCTTTTATTGCAGTTGACGATAGTAGTTTGGTGACATTAAATTTAGGGTTTTTAAATACCATTTATTTTAACCGAACAAGCACCAAGTGGAGTGTTGATTATACGTATCAAGACAATCAAGATAAATCGTTGTTAACCAATGGAAAAGAATCGAGAAAGTATTTTACAAGAACATTAAAATTTAGGTGGAATTTAACTCGAATATTAACCTTTAATACCACATTGGCAAATGGAGTTAAAAATAATAAGTCACAATTTTTTACCA
>CAXBPN010000179.1:0-5528 GCA_963977515.1 uncultured Flavobacteriales bacterium | reverse complement strand
CTTTTTTTATAGTTATTAATTAACACTACTTGACTTTCTCCTAAAAATACTCGACCTTCGTTTAACACAATGTAAGTCGCATTACAACGTTTCCAACAAGAACGTTATACAAACCACTAAAAATAAACCCCCTTAAACTTAGTTTGTCCATTTTGGTTAAATTCTATAGCTGGTAAAGGAAATTTAATAAAACCAAAAGCACCCAATACTGTATTAGCAAACTTGCTCTTTGTTTTTATACGAGTTAAGTCAATATCTAAAGAGAGATAAAATTGTCGTGTTCGTTGGGTAGCACTATAATCGTAATTAACACCATCAGTATCAAAAACATTATCATCCCCTCCTAGCATTCCATCTGCACCATAACCAATAGCCATATTTAACCATTTAGGAAATTTAGCATCATCTTTTAAGAAAGAGGCAATATTTGCACTCAGCCAATACGTTTGTCCGTTATAATCTTTTAAAACTTGTTCACTTAAATTACTTCCCAATACATTTGGTCGTATAGCAGCATAATCGGTTGTATGAAAAGAATATTTTAATAAAACACGTTGTTCTTTCCAAACCAATTGTTGGGCAATAAATAATCCTGTACCCGAAACATTGGCAACCATATCACCAGTAGAGAAACCCCAATCGGCAGAATAACCATCTAACACTTCTACTGAGGTTAAAAAAACCAAACCAAGCGTTCCGCCATACCAAGTTGCTTTTTTCTCGCTTATCCCACTCCACTTCAATACCTCGTAGCCTGCCATTCCCACATAATAAGAAGTTACAGTATGTCCTATTTTATCCATCTGCAACCATTCTTGATTATCGTTAAAGGTCTGAAAAGAAGTGGTTGGAACATCTTTATACCACAATTGACTTAACCCAATCATAGTTCCTGTATAAATTGCAGTTTCTGCAGCGATTACGGTGGTTAATCTCTTAGTGTTTAGGGTATCGAGTTGTGCTTTTAGAGAATTGTTTAAAAAGAGAATTAAAATCATCCCAACAATCCCCTTCAAAGGGGGAATTGATATGCGTAAAGATCCCCCTTTCTTAAAGGGGGTTGGGGGGATTTTGCTCGTTATTTTCAATCCAAATTTCAATGCTACGAAGTACGTTATTTAAGTCTCTTTTAACCTCTTTATCGTCAAATCTAAGAAAAAACAAGCCGTAACTTTCTAATTCTTTTTGTCTTTTTAAATCTGCTTCATATTTATTATTGTGACTATCGCCATCAATTTCAATCACTAAATTTAATGGCTTACAATAAAAATCAACAATATAGCTTAATAAAGGTTTTTGCCGATTAAATGTATATCCCTTCATTTGTTTCGCCCTTAAACATTTCCATAATATAATTTCTGAAAGTGTAGAATCGTTTCTTAATGTTCTGGAAAACTCCTTAAGGTTTTTATCGTAAGGAATGTGTTTCATGGTTTTTGAATCATCTCTTTTAATCCCCCTCAGTCCCCCTTTAATAAAGGGGGAGGTTTTTAATTTGCAATAACCTTAAATTCTGTTCTTCTATTTTCAGCTCTACCTGCATCAGTATCGTTAGTAGCTATAGGTTTTGTGTCTCCATAACCCTTGGTGGTTAATCGAGTAGCATCAATTCCTTTTTTAACTAAATAATCGAACACTGCTTTACTTCTGTTTTCAGATAAGGTTTGATTCATTTTTTTGTCACCAACATTATCGGTATGTCCGCTTAACTCAATTTGAAGCTTTTCATTCTTATTTAAGAAATCAACCAACTTGTCTAACTCAATTTCTGAACGTATTTTTAAATCATATTTAGCCGTTTCAAAAAATACATTTTTCAATACCACACTTTGCCCCACTTTAATTTTATGCATAGGCACATCTTTTTTAAATGGTTTATCAATTGTACCTTCAGTTAAGGTAAAATTCTCTGAATGAAACAAATAACCAGGTTGAGACACATTTAAAGCATAATCCTTATTTACTGGTAAACATACTAAATAATCGCCAGTAACCTCATCAGCATAAGACTGAACAGCAACTTCTTTTGTTTGTAAATTAATTAACTCAAAACGTGCAGGTAAAACTTCTTTCGTTTCTGCATCATAAACCTTACCCGCTAAGTATGTCACTCTGTTTGGTCTAGCATTTTCTGGTAATTCAAAGGCATATAAATCTAACTCTCCATAACCACCTTCTCGGTTACTTGCAAAATAAGCTAGCTTCCCTTCTGCATCAACCAACAAACTATTCTCATCATTAAATGTATTGATTGGATACCCTAAATTAACAGGAGTTGTCCACTGACCATCTTCATTTTTTGTACTCATAAACAAATCTAATCCTCCCATTCCTGGGTGTCCATCAGAAGAAAAGTACAATGTTTTATTATCAGGGTGAATAAATACAGATTCTTCTCTACCATCAGTATTAATAACATCACTCAAACGAGAGGGGGTTGACCATACTCCTCCATCACTTAATTCGCTAGTCCAAATATCTTGTTGCTTTATTCCGTTTCTAGTTCTAAAACCCCGAATAAAATAAAGAGTTTTACCATCTGAAGAAAAAGAAGGTTGAGTTTCCCAATGTTGTGTATTTATTGGTGTTCCTAAATTTTTTGGATTAGTCCATTTACCGCCAATATTGTAAGCGTAAAACAAATCACAACTTCCATAACCTTTTCTATCTGGTCCATAGCCATTCATATCTGCACATGAAGTAAAAATTAAAAATTGTCCATTAGGGGAAATGGTTGGAGCACCTTCATTATTTAAACTATTAATTCCTTTTAAATTAATTGATTTTATCCAATTATGCCCATCGTATTTACTAATGTAAAAATCCTCATTAAAACCATCGTAAGTTTTCTCTGAATTCAATCTACGAGTATATAATAAATACATCCCATCTGCTGAAAGCGAAGGAAAATATTCTGGTAATTCTGAGTTAATTCCTGCTCCTAAATTTTTGGGTTCAAAAGGAACTGGATGCTTTAAAGCTTCCATGGCAAACTCACAATCTATCAATCCTTTTTTCGCTGCCGACTTCATCATTAAAGGTGAATCGGTAAACTTAAAATAGTTAGTTAAACTTTTTTGAGCATCTTCATATTTTCCAAATCTTAATTCTAATAACCCAACAGAAGCATATGCTTCAGGAAATAAATCAGGTTTTATTGCTATTGATTTGTTGTAGTGTTCTATCGCTTCTTCATATCTACCAGTTTCTGTATAAACATAAGCCAACAACAATTCTGGTTCGGCAAAATTTGGATCTTTTTCTAATGCTTCTAAAAAATTTAATTCCGCCAATTCATTGTTACGCATATCGTATGCGTTTTTACCTTCTTCATAAAGTTTAATTGCTTTTTTATTAGTGCTTGTATATTTTTTATCTTGAGCTTTAGCTGAAAAGCTACAAAACAAAACTGCTAGAAAAATTAAAATTGATGATAATCTCATATTTAAGGTATTTTCATGTATTTATGAGTTTGCAGCGAAACATTCCATTTAGGGTTTTCCATTACATAATCAATTATAATTGGCATAATTTCATCTACTTTACTCCATTCGGGTTGAAGGTACAATTTACACCTTTTATTTACAAATTGTGACTGTTCTTCAGCCCATTTCAAATCATGCTTGTTATGAATTATTACTTTTAATTCATGTGCCAAGCTATAGTTTTCTTTTAATGGTAATTTGTTTTTCTTAGGTGATAAGCAAATCCAATGCCACTTTCCAGTTATTTTATATGCCCCAGAAGTTTCCAAAAACAGCTCTACTCCAGCTTCTAATAATTGAGTCGTAATCTCGTCTAAATTATAAATAGTAGGCTCTCCTCCTGTCACCACAATTGATTGAGCAGGGTGTTTTTGTATATTCTTTACAATTTGTGAAATATCAGTTAATGGATGAGTATTAGGATTCCAACTTTCTTTAACATCGCACCAGTGGCAACCTACATCACAACCGCCAACACGAATAAAATAAGCTGCTTTCCCTGAGTTATAACCTTCTCCTTGAATGGAATAAAACTCTTCCATAATTGGGAGTTTTAATCCTTTCTCTAGTAAATCTTTTTCTTCTAAGGAAGCTAAATCAATTTCATTAATCATAAGAGGTAAAATTAAGAATACCAATCTTAATATTTATAAATACAAACTTAGATAATCATTCTTAGTAAGTCAGGTTTTTCATTTAAATACTCTCCCAACACTCCTCTATCCATCATTCTTAACATCAAAGGTTGTAAGTCATTTTTTGATTTTAACTGAATCCCCACAACGGCAGGTCCTTTTTCACGATTGTTTTTTTGTGAAAATTCAAAATAAGTTATGTCATCGTTTGGACCTAAAACATCATTTACAAATTCTTTAAGTGCACCAGCTCTTTGTGCAAAATTTACAATGAAGTAATGTTTTAAACCACTATACAACAAAGCTCTTTCTTTTATTTCCTCCATTCGGGTAATGTCATTATTACTTCCGCTCAAAACACAAACTACATTCTTTCCTTTTATCTCTTCATAGTATTGATCTAAAACAGCTAAAGACAAAGCACCTGCTGGCTCTACAACAATTGCATCTTTATTATACAATTTCAAAATGGTTTCACACACTTTGCCTTCAGGTACCACAGCCATATCAGTTAAATGAGCTTTGCAAATATTAAAAGTCAAATCACCTACTTTTTGCACTGCTGCTCCATCTATAAATTTATCTATTTTTAATAGTTTAGTATTTTCTCCATTTTTTATAGATGTACTCATTGATGGAGCTCCCTCAGGTTCTACTCCTATTATTTTTGTATTAGGAGATAGTTCTTTAAAAACAGATGAAACACCAGCAGCTAAACCACCACCTCCAACTGGTAAAAAAAGATAATCTATTGGTTCTTTTGCTTGAGCTAAAATCTCTAATGCAACAGTAGCTTGTCCTTCTATTACTTTTTCATCATCAAATGGAGGTATAAATGTCATTTGATTGCTGTTACAAAACTCTTTGGCAGCTAATTGTGCATCATCAAATGTATCCCCAACTAATTCAATTTGAACATAATCTTTACCAAACATCCTAACTTGGTCAATTTTCTGTTGTGGAGTTGGTAATGGCATAAATATTACACCCTTTATTTTCTTTAATTTACAACTAAATGCAACTCCTTGAGCATGATTACCAGCACTTGCACAAACCACACCTTTCGCTAATTCATTATTAGTTAAACTACTTATTTTATTAAAAGCTCCCCTTATTTTGTAAGATCTTACATTTTGTAAATCTTCTCTTTTTAAATAAATGCTAGCATCATGCTCTTTCGAAGCATTAAAATTTTTCATTAAAGGAGTTTCAGCAACTACATCTTTTAATATACTTGATGCAACTTTTACGTCTTCTAATTGTGGAAAATAAGTAACTGTTTTCATTTTGTTTTAATTTAGATTTTTCATTTCAGTCATCGATTCTCTTAATTCATAACCGATTACCTCTATTGGATGAAATCTGATTAATTCGTTCACTTCTATCAATTCTTTGTTATCAACTCCTG
>CAXBPN010000178.1:0-5558 GCA_963977515.1 uncultured Flavobacteriales bacterium | reverse complement strand
GAAAAACCAGTTGGAACCGTTTGGATAGCTGTTGCTAATAAAAATGAGGTAATTGCTAAAAAGTATTTGTTTGGTACCGACCGACAAGTAAATATAGAACGAGCTTCTTTTGCAGGATTAAGTATGTTGTATGATTTGTTGAAAAATTAAAATATGAAGATAATTATTTACACAATTTTATTCTACATTAATTTATTAGGGCTTGTTCTTGGGGTATTTCATATGGTACTTTTTTACTTTGATTATTCCGAATATATTCTTGAACTCCTTCTTCATGTAAGAATGATATCAACCTATTTTATACTCGTTTTTTGGATATGGAATATGATAATTTGGGGTCAAAAAGATAAAAAGGCTAAAAGATTTATTGCTTTATTCTTTTTGTCAGCTTTTTATACATTGTACTATTATAGATTGGTTAGAAAGAATAATTGGCTTAATCAATAAGTATGATAGATGTTTTAACTAAATTTAATAAAACTTTAAAATAAGACAATATGGGATGGGGTGGAAGTGTTTCCGCAATGATTCAAAGCTTAAAGAATAATAAGGAATTATTAGGAAGTAAGAGAGAATACCATAGAACAAAAGTTAAAGTCTTACAGTCTGCTGAAAAATTAAAAATTAAGTATAAAGAAGCTACACCTTTAGAGTTAAAATTAGTAAGGGAGAAAGTCAAAAAACAACGACTAATTAACAAGTTAAAAACAATAATTGTTATTTTAGCTCTAAGCCCCTTAATATTCATAGTAGGTAGAAGTTGTTGGAATGTAATTAAAGAAGAAATTCCAAAATCAGAAGACCAAATATTGATGGATTTTTATTCTGAAATTAAAAAAGGAGATTTCTACTTAAAGAAAAATCAATATGACAAAGCAAAAACATTTTATTGGAACGCTGACCATATAAAAAGAAATACTGAAGCAATTAATATTAGAGAAGCGTTTATAGAAGTTAGTTTTTGCTTTCATAATAATGAAAATTGTTTTTACGCTAAGAAATTGCTAAAAAACTTAAAATATAAAAACAATTCAAAAGTTAAAAAACTTAATTCATTATTAACCAAAGCTTATAGCATAAATAATAATGGAGATACTATCATTAAAAGGAGAGAATATAAAAATGATAGCATTTTTGATGAGTTCTTTGGTAGATAGAATACATATTCTTTGATTCCTGTTTCCGCTATCGCTGCACAGGAATGACGTAGAAGGAGGTGAGATTAAGAGGGGCTACTTAAATCACTAAACGTATATTTAAAGGTTTTCCCATCGTGCTCGTAGGTTTTTAACGTAGGAGCATTTACGTTAAATTTTACTGGGTGTTTAAAAATTGGTCCATCATAACAAAAAGTGTGGAACTCACCATTTTCTCCACAAGGGTCAACATTAGCTGGTAAACTATCTAAAAAAGTTTGATTGTAATCGGTAGCAATTAAATGAGTTGGTATTTTGCTATTGTCAATCGCACAAATATGTGTTTTAAAATGGTTGTCAATAAAGTATTGAGCCATTTCAGTGGTTTTTATTTTCCATAGCGGAAAAACACCTTCCATATCAACTTCGGTTAGTTTATCTTCTCTGTACTTTTTTAAATCTTCTAAAAATATATCGCCAAAAGCCACTTTGTGAATACCTTCAGCTTTCATCTCAAGTAAAAAGGCTTTCATTTTATCTTCATACTCGCTATGTGTTTTTTCTTCAATGTAAATCACTTTTAGCGGAACTCCAATAGCATCTGCTTGCGCTTGTATTAAGCTTTCTGGTACGCCATGCATCGAAACTCTACCGTTTGGCTTGTAAATGGTTGTTAAAAGATATTTAACTTCATATTTATTGTTGAGTAACAATTTGTGTAAAGCCATAGCACTGTCTTTACCGCCACTCCACGACATGATGATTTTTTCTTTGGTCATTGGTTAAAAAATAAAAAGTCGCTAGGAATAATGCCTGCTTCGAATTGATGAATTAAACTGCCTGAATAAGAATAACGATAAACATCTCCTTTTTGTACATAATCTTTAGCATCAGCAATGTATATTTCATTGTTAATTGGACTAATTCCTAAACCATAAAATAAGCTGCCAGTTGTTCTTGTAATAAAAGGAGTGGATGGAAGGCTATTGTCGTTAATACTCATTTTAAATACGTCTTGATTAATAAAAACAAACTCATCTTTTACATCATTAAAGGTAAGGTTAGAAGGAGAGTGAGTGATGTCTGTAAATAGAATGGTCTTTTCAATCACTCTGTTAGTAGGATTAAACTGTACAATGCTAGGAATTTCTTCATTAATTCCGCCATTACACAACACCCATATTTTGTTGTTTTTATCTAAAGTAATACTATTTACTCCTTTTCCAGTGGCAATGTCTCCAACAATAGTATTGGTAGCAGTATTAATAATTAAAATTTTTGAATTGTTATAGTTACAAACGTAAGCCGTATCGTTGTGCAAAAGCATCTTTTCAGTCCAGCCATTAGTAGGTATAGTTCCTGATATCGTACTGGTATTTAAATCTAAAATAGAAATAGCATTGGCATATAAATCGGAAACATACGCTTTTTGATTGTTAATTGGTAAGATGTAACGCGGTGAATTAAAGCCACTAATGGTTTGTATGGTTTCAAAATTGTTAGCATCTAAAACTGCTATTTTACTCGAATTATTTACAACCACATAAAGTTTATCTCCAATTTGTAAAGCCGATTGAGCAACATCGCCAAGCGGAAGTCCAGAATTTGCATTGCTATACACATTATTGTACACTTCTTGTGTTTCTGATTTGTAAAACGATAAAGAAGCATTTCCGTTGGTATAATTGCCTTCGTTAACAATTAAAACATCGGTAAAATTAGTTGTTGTTATCGGTTCTTTTGGGCAATCTTCACATTGTGGTCCAAGCTCAGTTTTAGTACAGCTGAGTAACGATAAAAGGGTTAGTATGTAAACTAAGTACTTCATTTTTTAAATCCAAGGGCAATATTTAATAAATAATTACGCCCTGGCATCGGGCGGTAAGCTATCGATTGGTAATCTTGATTAAAGAGGTTATTTACCTTAAACGATCCAACTAAATTAAATTTATCGTTCAACTCCATCTTACGACTTAAAATAAGGTCAGAAATATAATTTGCAGGCATATACCAGTCGTTGTCTGAAGTAACATAACGTTTGCCTGTATAATTAAATTGATAAGTAATAGCAGTCTTTTTGTATTCAGCAGCAACATAATAACTCAATTTGTGATAAGGAACGTAAATCAATTGCTTTTCAAGAGAATTGTCATTGTTTAGTTTTGCTTTTTTATTGGTTGAAAGGGTGTAAGTGTAATGTACAGATGAACTTATTTTTATTGCTTTCGCTTTTGGAGAAGATAATTCTAAAGAAGCTTCAATTCCTTTGTTTTCAACTTCTTGCAAGTTTTTAGGTTGCCAATAGCCAAATTCTGTTGGGAGCCAAATTATCCAATTGGTAACGTAATTATAAAAAGCAGTTAGTTCAGTTTTTGTATTTATAAATGGCGTGTTTTGCTTGTAAAGTAAACCCATTTCAGCCATTTTCGATTCTTCTGGTTTTAAGTTGGCATCGCCGCCTTGTACCCAAAACAAATCATTAAACGTAGGGTAGTGGTAATTTATACCTGTATTGACTTTGATGTACAATTCTTTCTTTTTTAAGAGTTGGAACAACATGTTTACATTTGGAGCAACCGGTTGTTGTTCATCACCAACCATTAAAAAACGGTTGATAACATCAATATTAATGCGGTTGTATTTTTGACTAATCCCCAATAACCAACTATTATTAAAACGTTTTTTTTTATTGGTTAATCCATTTGCATTGGCAACTTCATAACGAATATTAAAGTTGTTGTTTATAATGATGTTTTTATTTAAGTGAAGTTTTATATTTATTAAATTATCAAATAGATAGGTTTCATTATTTGACTTGTTATTTGTAGTGGTTTCTTCATAATTTATCACATCTTTTACAATACCTGATAAGAATTTATAATGCAGTTTTTTATAATTTCCTTTCCATTCAAATAAACATCTAACAGATTCATCTTGTTGTTTTTCTTTGGTTGTTCTTGATGTGATAGGTGCGACTAGGTTTCTGTCGCTATTGTAGTACAAAAAACGAACGCCAAAAGTTTGATTTTTAATTCGTTTAAATATCGCTTGTTGAAATCCGTATTGTATTTTCTTAGCATTATCGAGTGTTTCAATAGGGCTGCCAATTTCAGTATTGTTTTTATAAGGGTAATTGTTTTGTTGATTAGTATAGTAAAGTTGTGTTTCAGAAAACCAATTATTTTTAGAAAAGCTTGAAGATAGTGAAGTTGTATAATGTCCGAAACTACCTGCTGCTTGTTGTATCGTTGATTTAAAATGGGGAGTGAAATTTACGCCATTGTTTAAAATTACACTGCCGCCAAGAGCTCCATTTCCAGCGTTTAAGCCACTTGCTCCATAATTAAGACTTACGTTATCGAAAAATACAGTTGGATAAAGCGAAAAATCAACCTGGCCATTCATAGGTGAGTTGAGTGTAATTCCATTCCATAAAACTTGCGTGTGAGAAGCTCCTGTGCCACGGAAAGAGATTGAAGCCAAACCTGTTCCGTAAGATTTGATAAAAACAGCACTATTGTTTTGGATTAATTCTGCTAAAGTTAAAGCTGTTTTACTTCGTGCTGAATCGATTAAAGTGGTTTTGTAACTTGGTAATATTTTATCTTCTTGTAGTTCAAAGGTGGTGTAAGTAATGGTGGTGTCTGTTTGTGCAAAACAGAAAAAAGGAAGAAAAAATAATATGAATAAAAAGTGTTTCATATAAAAAGCGGAGAGGACAAATCTTTCCGCTATAATTAGTATTTAATTAACTTTTTAACTTCTTTCGAATTATTAGTCGTTAATTCAAGGAAATAAATTCCTGCTGGTAGATTTTCAGTATTTATACTTGTGTTGTCGGTTGTTACACGATTTTGATAAACTATATTACCAACTTGATTATAAATGATACAATCTACATTTTCATCAAGAAATCTTTTTAAATGTAAAACCGTTTTAAACGGATTTGGATAAACTTGACTTAATTGGTTGTTATTCTCTTCTATTCCAGTTGGTGTTAAATGAATAACTCCAACAGCATCCAAATCGAAACCGCCGCTAGGAAAAGGAGTAGGGTAAGGATCATTTACGGCTCTTCCTAAATTGTCATAAGTAGAAAATATTGGATTAATTGTTCCAATTACATCTACAACTCTAATGTGAGTAATTGCATTTATGTTTAATCCATTAATCCCTGCTAAATCTTCTAAATCAAAAGGAGTTCCATATTGACTCACATATTTACCCGCTAAGTTGTGAATATTTGTTGCGTTTGTAGAACCAAATCCATCTGTTTGTATTTCTGTATCGGTTTCTGAATAAGCAGGAAAGCGAAAAAAGTTAATTCCATCAGAACTCACTTCTACAAAAGCTAATTCTAAAAAAGAATCAAAACCGTTTTCAAAAACAGCAAAATCAGCTCCAGTACCATTGTAAATTGCT
>CAXBPN010000177.1:0-5616 GCA_963977515.1 uncultured Flavobacteriales bacterium | reverse complement strand
CTATCTCAAATCAACGAAGTTTTTAAAAACACATTAGAACATAAATACGATAAGCGTTCGGTATTGGTACCAGAATGTTAAAGCCCATCCCTAACCCTTCCCGAAGGGAAGGGAAACTTCCCCTCTAAAAAGAGGGGGTAGGGGTGTGTTAAGAATAATAAACAAAAATAATAACAAAGTTCTGTTTCCCCTTCGGGGGATTAAGGGGGCTTATAAAAACTTAAAAATATGGAATTACACAGCCACAATTTAGTAGAGCACAACTACACAGACATTCTTTTTGAAAAAAGACCATGTCTTGATTTGGATGGAAGTCCAGTAGAAGGATTGTATAATGCTTGGATTATATTGAATAATCCTAAACAGTATAATTCTTACACAACTAAAGCAGTAAAGGAAATTATTTTAGCTTTCGGACAAGCTTCTAACGATAGAAGTGTTGTTGCAGTAGTATTTACAGGAGCAGAAGATAAAGCATTTTGTACAGGTGGTAACACTAAAGAATATGCAGAGTATTATGCAGGAAATCCTCAAGAATATTCGCAATACATGCGTTTGTTTAACGATATGGTTTCTGCTATTTTAAAATGCGAAAAACCAGTTGTTTGTCGTGTAAACGGAATGCGTATTGGAGGCGGGCAAGAAATTGGAATGGCTTGCGATTTTGCAGTTTCTTCTGATTTAGCTCGTTTCGGACAAGCAGGACCAAAACACGGAAGTGCAGCAATAGGAGGTTCTACAGATTTCTTACACTTATTTATTGGAATTGAACGAGCAATGAGTTCGCTTACTTTATGTGAGCCATGGACAGCTCATGAAGCTTTAAATATTGGTTTAATTACTGATTGTGTTCCTGCTTTAAAAGTTAATGGAGAGTTCATTCCAAACCCAATGGTCAACTTAGAATTCTCAACAGATTCATATGGAAGACCAACTTACGGAAAAATGAAAACTGGAGAAGCTTTCGCAGAAGGGAAAGCACTATTGAAAGCTGGTACTGTAGATTTATCTTTAT
The DNA here is from genome assembly GCA_963977515.1 of uncultured Flavobacteriales bacterium. Classification (GTDB taxonomy): domain Bacteria; phylum Bacteroidota; class Bacteroidia; order Flavobacteriales_E; family Vicingaceae; genus Vicingus. The sequence goes on along the minus strand of CAXBPN010000177.1, from coordinate 4,601 downwards.
TGGATGACGCAGTAAATGGCTTAATCGCTAAAATGCTTCATACCTTCCCTAACTGTTTACACAAAACATTTACTGAGGTAAGAAAGAAAAAATTAGAGCATTGGGATAAAAACAAGGAAAGTAGCCGTGAGTGGTTGGCTTTAAATATGATGACAGAAGCAAAAGCTGGATTTAAAGCATTTAATGATGGACCTAAAAATGATAGAGAAGTTGACTTTATAAAACTTCGTCAGTTATTAGCTGAAGGTACTGAATGGACAGAAGATGTACACAGAGCTATATCTCCACAGTTTAAACCAGAAAACGTATAATTATTAACCGTCATTGCGAACGAAATGTAATGGAGTAAAGCAATCTTATTAATAAGGTTGCTTCATACCTCGCAATGACGAAATAAATTAAAAATGGAAAAACTAAGATTAGAATATTCGCATGATGGAGCTGTTGCCAATATTATATTGGATGATGGCAAAGGTAATGTGTTGGACAATGTAATGATGACGGAAATGTTTGAATTGTTTGTAGAATTCAAAGCAAATAAAAATATTAAGCTCATCACTTTTCAAGGAGAAGGAAAACACTTTTCGTTTGGAGCGAGTGTGCCAGAACATACCAAAGATTTAGCGGGTACAATGATTAGCACTTTTCATAAAATCTTTACTGATTTAATTGAATTAAGTATCCCAACAATGGCTAAAATCTCTGGTCAGTGTTTGGGAGGCGGAATGGAGTTAGCCTTGATGTGCAATTTTATGTTTGCTGATCAATCGGCAGTATTAGCACAGCCAGAAATTATTTTGGGAGTATTTCCACCACCAGCATCAATTATGTTGCCGTTAAAAATTGGAAATGCTAGAGCAGAAGAGATCCTATTAACAGGAAGAAGTGTTAAGGCTGAAGAAGGAGAGAGAATAGGCTTGTTAAATAAAGTTTATGAGAACAAAGATGAATTAAATGCAGGTGTTGATGAGTGGATTACAAAGAATATTCTTCCTAAAAGTGCTGCTTCATTAAAATATGGGGTTAAAGCATCTAGAGCTACATTCAATTACATTATGAGTAACAAGTTACCTTATTTAGAGCAATTGTATGTTGGTCAATTAATGGAAACAAAAGATGCAAACGAAGGAATTAATTCATTTTTAGAAAAAAGACAACCCGTTTGGGAAAACTGTTAACAGAGTAAAAAGTTCGTAAAGTAGAAAGAAAAACTACTTTCAGCTTTATAAACTTTCAACTTTAAAAACTAATTAATATGAAAAAAATAAACACAGTAGGAGTAATTGGAGCAGGAACAATGGGAGCTGCCATTGCTCAAAAATTTGCTCAAGAAGGATTTACAGTTTATTTAAACGATAGAGAACAGCAATACATTGATAAAGGAATTTCAGGAATAAGAGAAATTTTAGAACAAGGAGTAGAGCGTAGGTTGTTTACTCAAGAAAAAGTAGAAGGAATAATTGGGAACATTAAAAGCACAACCAATCAAGAAGATTTAAAGGTTTGTGATTTAATTGTTGAAGCTATTTTTGAAGATTTTGATGTGAAATCAAACTTATTTAAAACCTTAGATAGTATTGTGCCTGCTGACACCATTTTGGCTACTAACACATCTTCATTTTCGGTAACAGAATTAGCTGAAGCTGTTTCTCATCCTGAGCGTTTTGTTGGATTACATTACTTTTTCCATGCTGCAAAAAACAGATTAGTAGAGATTATTCCTGGAGCAAAAACTTCGGAAGAAACCTACAAAGCAATGCAAGTATTTTCGGTGCAATCGGGTAAAGATGCCATTACAACTAAAGATGTAAACGGTTTTGCAGTAAACAGGTTTTTTGTGCCTTGGTTAAACGAAGCATGTAAAATGTTAGACGAAGGTATAGGAAGCATCGCAGAGATTGATACCGTGTGTATGAAAACCTTTGGAATTGGAATGGGACCTTTTGCATTAATGAATGCTACTGGAGTTCCTATTGCTTTACACGCTCAAAAAACATTAGAACATTTCGGACCATCTTATAAAATCTCAACAAAATTAGAAGAGGAAGTTGCTACGGGTAACAATTGGAGTTTAGATGGAATGGATAATGTAAACATCACACCAGAATTAACAAAAGCAATTAACGATAGAATTTTAGGGGTAACCTTTTTTGTGTGCTCTCAAATATTGGCAGAAGAAGTTTGTACAGCAGTAGATTTAAATAGAGGAGCAAAAATTGGTTTACGTTGGAGAAAAGGACCAGTTGATTTGATGCAACAATTTGGTGAAGCTGAGGTTCAACGAATAGTATCAGAATTCGCTTCAATTTATGGTGAGACTATTCCTGAAGGAATAAAAGCTGAAAATTGGGCTATGGAATTTGTAACCCTTTCGGTTAATGGTAAAGTGGCTACAATTACAATGTCTCGCCCAGAGGATATGAATGCGTTGAACGAAGAAGTGATGGGGCAATTGGATTGTAAATTTTCTCAGGCAGATGGTAGACCAGATATTGAAACGATAATCTTAACTGGTTCGGGTAAAGCATTTGTTGCAGGAGCTGACATTAAATTCTTTGTGAAAAATATAAAATCGAATACGATTGACAACATTGTAACTTTTACAAAATACGGTCAAGAAGTATTAGCTAAAATTGATAATTCGTCTAAAAAAGTAGTAGGTATTTTAAATGGACTAGCTTTAGGTGGCGGAATGGAATTAGCATTATGTTGTGATGTATTGTTAGCAGTTCCAAAAACTAAAATTGCATTCCCAGAAACAGGAATTGGTATTTACCCAGGTTTGGGAGGGACACAGCGTTCGGCTCAACGGGTTGGTAAAGGATTAGCAAAATATTTAGTACTTACAGGTCAAATGTTGGGGGCAAAACAAGCTTTAGAAATTAGCTTAATCGATGGAATAATCCAACCTTCAGAAGTATTTGAATTGATATCTGGAGAAAAAACAATACCATCAAAAGCTACAACAGAATTAAATAGCGAATGGAAAGCCATTGAATTTTTATATGGAGCAAACAGCTATAAAAATATCATAAAAGGAGATTATACCAATGGTGGAATTTCTGCTGAAGCGGTTGCTAAATTGGGTAAAACCATGAGTTTTAAAGCACCAATAGCAATGGATTTTGCGGAGGAATTGATTGAAGCAGCAAAAGGGCCAGCATCAGAATTGGATAAATTGGTAGATATTTTCACCACTAAAGATGCCTTATTAGGATTATCATCTATCGGTAAAAGAGTAGAATATTCAGGAGAGTAAGCCTCCCCAACCCCTCCGAAGGAGGGGCTTAAATGGATAGGTAAAAGAAGATAATAATGAAAATTAATATAAACTAAAAAAAATACTCCCTAATATACTTACAGTTCAGGCAAGTATGTTGGAGACTCCTCCCCTTCGGGGAGGTCGGGAGGGGCAACATTATGACAACAGAATTAGAAAGTGTAGTAATAAAGTTTGCAGGCGATTCTGGTGACGGAATGCAACTGGCAGGAACTTTATTTACCGATACTACAGCGGTAATGGGAAATGCAATAGCAACTTTCCCCGATTTTCCATCAGAAATACGAGCACCACAAGGAACAGTTGCAGGTGTATCTGGATTTCAAGTGCATTTCGGAACATCAGGCGTTCATAGCCCTGGTGATGCTCCAGATGTGTTGGTAGCTATGAATCCGGCAGCTTTAAAAGCAAACTTAGGAAACCTAAAACCAGCATGTACTATTATTATTGATGGTGATTCGTACAATAAAAAAGATTTTGAAAAAGCAGGTTTTGAAGGTAATCCTTTAGAGGATAATACGCTATCTGATTACAAAGTAATTGATGCGCCAATTACCTCGCTAACCAAAGCAAGTGTTGCCGATTTAGGATTGGACAACAAAAGTATGGTACGTTGTAAAAACATGTTTACCCTTGGTATTGTGTTTTGGTTGTTTAATGAACCTCTAGAGCAAACGATTAATTTCTTTAATCAGAAATTTAAAAAGAAACCGGCTATTGCTCAAGCAAACATAAATGCATTAAAAGCAGGTCATAATTATGCAATGACCATTGAGGCTATTAAATCCTCATTTACAGTACTTCCTGCTAAAAAACAAGCAGGAATTTACCGTAACATAACAGGAAATCAAGCAGCAGCTTGGGGATTTTTAGCCGCAGCAAAAAAAGCAAACAAGGATTTATTTTTAGGATCATACCCAATAACTCCGGCAACGGATATTTTACACGAATTAACCAAACACAAATGGGCAGGCGTTAAAATAGTTCAAGCAGAAGATGAAATTGCAGGAATTTGTTCGGCAATAGGAGCAAGTTTTGCAGGAGATGTTGCTATTACAACTACTTCTGGGCCAGGAATGGCATTGAAAGGAGAAGCAATAGGTTTAGCTGTAATGACTGAATTGCCTTTAGTAATTGTAAATGTTCAGCGTGGCGGACCAAGTACAGGCTTGCCAACCAAAACAGAGCAGAGTGATTTAATGCAAGCCTTGTATGGTCGTAATGGAGAATGTCCGTTAGTAGTACTTTCGGCAAGCACACCAGCCGATTGTTTCGATTGGGCTTTTGAAGCTACTCGAATTGCGTTGGAGCACATGACTCC
>CAXBPN010000176.1:0-5629 GCA_963977515.1 uncultured Flavobacteriales bacterium | reverse complement strand
AGGATTGTGTGCGTATTTCGATAGGAACAAAACAAGAAAATGAAATTTTAATAAAAGCAATGTCATCATTGCGAATGTAGTGTAAACTCTCCTCGCAGTGACATAAAAATTAAAAATTATGAAAAAGGTATTATTTATTGATAGAGATGGCACGTTGGTTATTGAGCCTCCAGTAGATTATCAGTTAGATAGTTTAGAGAAGCTAGAATTTTATCCAGGTGTATTTAGGTGGTTGAGTAGAATTGCTGAAGAGTTAGATTATGAATTAGTTATGGTTACCAATCAAGATGGGTTAGGAACTGATTCTTTTCCAGAAGAAACGTTTTGGCCTGCTCAAAATAAGGTTGTTGAAGCCTTTAAAAATGAAGGCGTTTGTTTTAGCGGAGTGTTGATTGATAAATCCTTTCCTGCAGATAACGCACTAACAAGAAAGCCTCAGACAGGAATGCTTACTTCCTATATGGATGGAAGTTATGATTTAAAAAATTCTTTTGTGATAGGTGATAGATTGACAGATATTGAGTTGGCAGACAATTTAGGGACAAAAGGAATATTATTAAGCAATGATGAGGCTTTAAGTTATAAAAATGCTAGTGTTCAAGCGTTGAAAACAGATGCTTGGAGAGTTATTTATGAGTTTTTGAAATTAGCAGATAGAATTGCTGAAATATCAAGAAAAACCAATGAAACAGACATTGTAATAGAATTGAATTTGGATGGAACAGGAGTTTCTGATATATCAACAGGCATTGTGTTTTTTGATCACATGTTGGAACAAATATCGAGACACGGTAATTTAGATTTAGCGGTTAAAGTAATAGGGGATTTAGAGGTGGATGAACACCACACCATTGAAGATACAGCCATAGCTTTAGGAGAGGTGTTTAATAAGGCATTATTTAATAAGTTAGGAATTGAGCGATATGGATTTTGTTTGCCAATGGATGATTGTTTAGCTCAAGTAGCCATTGATTTTGGAGGTAGAAATTGGCTAGAATGGAACGCAGAGTTTAAAAGAGAAATGGTAGGTAAAATGCCTACAGAAATGTTTTTTCACTTTTTTAAATCATTTACCGATGGAGCCAAATGTAACTTGAATATAAAAGCTGAAGGAGTAAATGAACACCACAAAATAGAAGCAATTTTTAAAGCTTTTGCAAAAGCAATTAAAATGGCTAAAAAACGTGATGTAAATAATATGCAATTGCCTTCTACGAAAGGAATGCTTTAATTTTTTTGATAAAACTAATAAAAAGCCTCCCCTTTGGGGAGGTTGGAGGGGCTTATGAAAATAGTAATAATAGATTATGGAGCAGGTAATGTTCAGTCGGTAATGTTTGCATTAAAACGATTGGGGTATAATGCTACGTTGAGTAATGATGCAGATGAGATTAGGCAGGCCGATAAAGTGATTTTTCCTGGGGTAGGGCATGCAAAATCGGCAATAAATCAGTTGATTGAGCAAAAATTAGATTTAATTATACCTCGGTTAAAACAACCCGTGTTGGGTGTTTGTTTAGGTATGCAGTTGATGTGTAAATTTTCAGAAGAAGGAAATACAAATGGATTGGGAATTTTTGATTTAGAAGTGAAAAAATTTGACAAGTCAAATAAAATACCTCAAATAGGATGGAACACGATTTATGATTTGACATCGTCCATTATGACAGGTTTGAGAGGTGAAGAGTATATGTATTTTGTGCATAGTTATTATGTTCCATTAGCTAAAGAAACGATAGCTACGACAAACTATGGAGTTAAATATTCGGCTGCATTGCAAAAAGACAATTTTTACGGTTGTCAGTTTCACCCCGAAAAAAGTGGTGATGCAGGTGAGCAGATATTAAAAAACTTTTTAGAATTATGATACAAAACAATATAATTCCTCCTTTGGGGGATAGGGGGCTGAAAATAATACCAGCAATAGATATAATAGGCGGTAAATGTGTTCGATTAACCAAAGGAGATTATTCAACACAGATAACATACAATGAAAATCCGCTTGAAGTCGCAAAGCAATTTGAGGCAAGTGGTATTGAGTATTTACATTTAGTTGACTTAGATGGAGCAAAATCTAGTCAGATAGTAAATAGTAAGGTTTTGGAGGTTATAGCTTCTAAAACATCTCTTAAAATCGATTTTGGGGGTGGTTTAAAGTCTGATAAAGATGTTGAGATTGCATTTAATGCAGGAGCAAATCAAATTACCGGAGGAAGTATCGCGGTTCAAAATCCAGCTTTGTTTCAATCATGGATAAAAAAATATGGTGCTGATAAAATAATTTTAGGTGCTGACGTTTCAAATAGGATGATAGCAGTGAGTGGTTGGCAAGAAATAACGCAATTAGAATTATTTCCCTTTATAGCAAATTATAAGGCGTTGGGGTTGAATACGGTAATCTGTACTGATATAGCCAAAGATGGCATGCTAGAAGGAACTTCTGTTGAGTTGTATCAAGAAATAATAGATGAATTCCCTAATTTGAATTTGGTAGCTAGTGGGGGTGTTACTTCTGTGGCAGATTTGGATGTTTTATTGGAGAAAAAAATATATGGAGCTATAATTGGAAAGGCAATTTATGAAGATAGAATAACTTTGAAAGAATTAGAGCGTTTTATCGTAAAAAATAATTAAAGGATGTTGACAAAGAGAATAATACCTTGCTTAGATATTAAAAATGGAAGAACTGTTAAGGGAGTCAACTTTGTTGATTTGATTGATGCAGGAGATCCTGTTGAGTTAGCGAAGCTGTATAACAAAGAAGGTGCTGATGAATTGGTTTTTTTAGATATTTCCGCAACTGAAGAAAAAAGAAAAACATTGTTGGATTTAGTATCAAGAGTTGGAGAAGCTATAAATATTCCTTTTACTGTTGGGGGAGGAATATCATCAGTTGAAGATGTAGATTTATTGTTAAAAGCTGGAGCAGATAAAGTTTCTGTTAATTCGGCAGCGGTAAAAAATCCTGACTTGATAAATCAATTAGCAGATAAATTTGGTTCGCAATGTATTGCAGTAGCAGTAGATGCAAAACAGATAGAGGGAAAATGGAAAGTGCATTTAGTGGGAGGGAAACTACCAACAGAGATTGATTTATTTGAATGGGCAATAGAAGTAGAGAGAAGAGGTGCTGGAGAAATACTTTTTACGTCTATGGATAATGACGGCACAAAAGCTGGCTTTGCAAATGAGACATTGGCAAAAATGAATAGTTTAGTTAATATACCTATCATCGCTTCTGGTGGTGCAGGTAATATTCAACATTTTGTTGATTGTTTTCAGGAGAGTAATGTTGATGCAGCTCTTGCAGCAAGCATTTTCCATTTTAAAGAAGTGGAGATAAACGACTTAAAAAAAGAATTAAAAAGAAATAATATAGCAGTTAGATTATAAATAATAAAAAGAACGTCATTCCGGAAAATAGGAGGAACGAACTATTTATCCGGAATCTCAAAATAAACCAAAAAGATTCTTCATGTTGTTTTACAACGAAAATTAATTTTCTGTAAAACTGTATTCAGAATGACAATAAAAAGTAAATAAAAACTATGAAACTAAAACTAAATAAACAAGGATTAATTCCTGCAATAATACAAGATGCAAATACGCTAAAAGTGTTAATGCTGGGGTATATGAATGAAGAGTCATTAAAGCAGACTAGAGAAACTAATCGAGTTACTTTTTACAGTAGGAGTAAACAACGTTTGTGGGTAAAAGGAGGAGAGAGCGGAAATTTCTTAAACTTAATTTCAATAGAAAACGACTGTGATAATGATACTTTATTGATAAAAGTAAAACCAGAGGGCCCGACTTGTCATAAAGGAACAGATACCTGTTGGGGAGAATTAAATGAGGGAGGAATAAGTTTCTTAAATCAATTAGAAGAAATCATAGAAAGTAGAAAAGAAAGTAATGATGAAAGCTCTTATGTGAAATCATTATTTGAAAAAGGAATGAATAAAATTGCTCAAAAAGTTGGTGAAGAAGCTGTTGAAGTTGTTATTGAAGCAAAAGATAATAATGATAATTTATTTTTGGATGAAAGTGCTGATTTGTTGTTTCACTATTTGATTTTACTGCAAGCTAAGGGCTTCAAATTGAATAATGTAGTAAAAGTGTTAGAATTAAGAAATAAATGTTAGTATCATTTAAAAATGGAATAACTTTTGCTTAATGAGTTTCTTTATTTTTGACAATATGAAAAAAGTAATACTCACTTTATTGGTTGTTTTTGCAATCCAAACGGTAAATGCACAAAACTTTGGGTTAGGTGCTTCTGCAATGTATAACTTTCAAACAGAGAGTTTTGGATTTGGAGCTAGGGCTAACTTTTTTCCTAACAGAACAATAAGTTTTGTACCACAGTTTACTTATTATCCAGGTATTGGTGAAGTATCAGAATATATAATTGGTTTAGGGATTGAATATAAAATAAGAAGAGGAAATAAATTAACATATTATTTGCTTGGTCATGGAGGGTACAATAAATGGAGTAATTATGATGAATCTGCAATGAAAGGAGCAGAGCCAACTAATTGGAATGCTGAGATTGGTGTTGGTGTTACAACCAATAAGTGTTTACGTCCGTTTTTAGAATATCGATATAATGTTAAATTTCAAGAAACTCACTTGCGTTTAGGGTTACTTTACATTTTCGGATGTAGTGGTGGACCTCAAACAGGAGGGAGAAGAGGTGCTGGTAAAATTTGTCCAGCATATAATTAAAAACAAATACAATGAAAAAAATAACTTTAATTACTTCTGCAATAGCTGTTTTAATCAGTTTTTCTGCTTGTAAAAAAGACAGAATAGAACCTAAAAATGAATACCAACCAATAAACGATTATTTAGACAGTAAAAAACAAGAAGAGCAATCGTTTGAAATTACAGGACCATCCAATGATACCATTACAGGCAACCAAGGAACTAAATTGTTGGCAGGTAAAGATTGTTTACGTTTTGTTAATGGAGATAGTATTACTTATCCTTTTACGGTAAAACTTGTTGAGTTATACACTCCAAAAGACATGATTTATTGGCAGATGCCAACCATTGCAGGAGGTAGTTTATTGGCTACTGATGGAGAAATTAGAGTAAGAGCAGTAAAAGATGGTCAGGATTTAGTATTGCGACCATATTGTTTTTATCAAACGATGATGCCAAATAGTTCGCCAGCAACTGATATGAATAAGTTTTATGGAATGGATAATGGAACTTTTGTAGATTGGACAGATGATATTGCTGGTTTAGGGGTAACAACAACTGTTGCTCCAACATTCTCTACAGATGCTTATGGTTATATTGGAGAAATTCCATTGTTGGGATGGTTAAATTGTGGTAAAATAGCAGGTAGCGGTGGAAGTGCTATTACTTTTAGCTCAGACACAGATGTCTTAACCAATGTTGGAATATTTGTTTATTTTCCTTCAACTAAAACTGTAATGCAGGTTTATAATACTGTTTCAGGAGCTATACCGAGCGGGTCAAATGTTAAGATTATTTTAATGGGGATGAAATCTCCAGGAGATATGTATTATCAATACATTGAAACAACTATTGGCGGAGCTACTGATTTTGATGTTGAATTAACATCAATATCGGACGCTGATTTAACGAACCTTTTAAACGG
>CAXBPN010000175.1:0-5645 GCA_963977515.1 uncultured Flavobacteriales bacterium | reverse complement strand
AATTGTATTGTTTAACTGATTTGTTGCTTTTTGCCCTTGCAACGGTCTTAATTTTAGATTAACCCTTCTAAAGTTTTAGACTTTAGAAGGGTTTTATTACCATAATAGAACTAAAAAATAAACAAGACCTTCTTAGGTTTTTAAAACCTAGAAGGTCTTGTTCTCAAATAAATAATCTATTAAAATATAATATAAACTACAATAATAGCTAGAGTATTATTTTAATAGTTCTAATAGTTTAAAACATAATTCATCAATTTTAGATGAATTTTTATGTAAAGGTGATATATTAGATAAAATTATAACCCCTGTATTGTTAGTTGTTCTAAATGAAATGGAAGAAGTGTAACCTCCAGTACCTCCATTATGCCAAAACTTTTCATTTTTTGTATTTGAATCAAAAATATGCCATCCCAATCCAATTGAAAAATTATCATTGATAGAAAAAGTTTCTTTTCTAGTTAATGCTAATTCTTTATTCTCAGTATCAAATTGAGCATGGATAAAGGTTGAGAGATCATTGGTGTTTGAAATTAGCCCTCCGGCACCAATTAATGAATTCATCTGCCAATTTTCAGTTTTATTGTTATCAGCTCCAATCCCAAAGTAAGACACGTTGAAGTTGTATGATGTTGAAGACATTTTGTATTTATCTAAAACAGTTGCTTTTAATAAAGTTTCAAAAGAAGTCTTATTTTTCTTTGCTAGAGCATAAGCCAATACTCCAGCCCCTAGGTTTGAATAAGAATATTGGGCTTTATTTATGAGTTGAAGATCTTCTTTTAAATAATTATCTAACAATTCATAAGAGTAATCTTTATATGGATTTGTAGGGTTTTTGTATAGGAGAGGTAAAATATTAGAAGGAAGCCTGTGCATGCCAGAAGTGTGGTTAGAAAGAGAGAGATAGGTTAGTTTTGTCTTGTTATTGAATTTGAAAGGGAAAACTTTGTTTATCGGTGTGTTCGGCTTTATTTTATGACTAATTATATGGTGTGCTAGCACTGTAGAAGTGAAAACTTTGGTTATAGATCCAATTTCAAATAGAGAATCTTTATTGGTTACTTGAGTTAAAATAGTATTGCTTTTCGAAAACCCAACAAATGTAGTGCTATCATTGTTTAATAAAGCTATTGATATTGCAAACCCTTCGGGCATTGAGTCTATATCGTTAGTTATTATAGCAAGTATAGAATCTTGTTTAGTTTGAGCACTTAAAAATGAACTTGTAAGAATTGTTAAGGCAATAATTAATGCTATTCGCATGATATGTTAAAATATAAAAATGTAGTTGTAAACTATGGTTAGGTTGGGATAAAACGGAATATAAATAACAGCTTACATAGTCCTTTCTTCTTCAAATGGGATATTTTTTTCTTTACAATACTTTTCAATATCTGAATCTGTTGTAAAGTAAGTATCGCAAAAATCTTCAAATTCCTTTTTTGTCCCTTTTAGATATTTGTCTGGAGCAATTAACATTGTTTCAGTCTGACTTATAAATTTTTCAAAATCTTTATTAATCTCACAAAGTTTGTCAATAGTCTTAAAATCTAACTCTTTAAAATCGGCTGAAAACAATATTTTACTTTCGTATGGATTTGCAGATAATTCAATTATTCCTATCCCGAAAGATTGACTTAATCTCTCCATTTCATCCATTAAGTTTTGACTAATGTCGAAAGCAACTAAGTAGCCAAAATTAGCCCAACTTGAATTTGAAACAGCTTGAAAAAAACACTTTTTCAATTCATAATCGGATTTAATCTCTTTCTTTATTTCGTAAGAGATTAAGTTAAACGCATCTGATTTGTTAATTACTTTCATTAGCGAATTACTCGATTTATTTTTAAGATTTAAGAAGTTTATTCCAATCATATCTGGATGAATCCACTTCTGATGGTCATCTTTACTATTTGCTGATTTTTCGTGAAAGATAGTTTTTGAGTAAGTGTCTTGACTTTTTAGATAGCTACTTAATAACCTGTGTAAATCCCTTTCTTGGTAGCTTTTGGATTTTACTGCTTTTTTAGTTTCTGTTTCCTTTTCAATGATTTCGGAAAGGTTAAGTTCTTTCTCAAATTTTGATAAATAGTATTCAAAACCTCTTTTCCCTTTAACTCTTTTTATTCGTGTATCATTTTGTCTAATGAAATGACCTAGTTGAGCAGCAACAGTGTCAGAAGGAGTTTTTGCGTTAGACCAATCTATATAGCTATGTTCGTTTATTTTATCATGAACTTCCATATAAGTCAATGCTGACTTTTGTTCTTCGAGTACTTTTAAAATGGCTTCTTTTACTGTCATTCGTTATTCTTTATTAATAGTATTTGCATCCCAAATTTAACCATTTTACCCTATCAAAAAGATACACGGTCTTTTGTGGAGGTTAATTTTGATGGTTTTCCAATCAATAACCGATTTGGTAATTATTTGTTCAGTTGGTAAAGTAATATCAATGGCAATACACAGTTTGGTATTGTCGTTCAAATTTTTCAATACATCTTCAAAAAGATTCACATTTCTAAAAGGTGTTTCTATAAAAAGTTGCGTTTGTTTTTGGCTATAAACTCTACGTTCTAATTCTTTAAGTTTTGTAACTCTTTGCTTTTGTTCTTTCGGTAAGTAGCCATTAAAACAAAAGCTTTGTCCGTTAAAACCACTTCCCATTATAGAAAGTAGAATAGAAGAAGGGCCAACCAAAGGAATAACTTTTATTCCTCGTTGCTGAGCCAATTCAACAATGTCAGCACCAGGATCGGCAACTCCAGGGCAACCAGCTTCTGATAAAACCCCCACATTTTTTCCAGCCAATAACGGTCTCATAAAACTGGCTAAATCTTCCAATTGAGTTCGTTTGTTTAGCTCATAAAAAGTTAAATCAACAATAGGAATGGTTATTCCCGAACGTTTTAAAAAACGCCGTGCTGTTTTAATGTTCTCAACTATGTAAGTGTCAATTTCATTAATCAATTGTGTGTTGTATTCAGGTATAACCTGATTGATAGGTGTTTCACCTAAAGTAACTGGTATTAAATATAAAGTTCCTGTTTCCATTTCTTTTGAGATATTATTTTACACCTTCCTTGCCCTTACCGTATCAAGTGCGGTACAGGCACTTTTTAGGAGGGAAATTCCCCTCTAATAAGAGGGGGTAGGGGGTGTGTTATTGTTTAAATTTTTTATAAAAGCATCGCAAGCAATATCAAGCATTTGGTAAACATCTTCAAAACCTTGTTCTCCTCCGTAATAAGGATCGGGTACACTTTTATTTTGATTAGGAGTTGATTGATTTAAAAACAAACTCACTTTCTGTTTGTCCTTTTCAGTTTTTGCTAAAGCAATAATATCATTGTAATTTGAGCTATCCATTGCAAAAATATAATCAAATTCCTCAAAATCATTAACTGTAAATTGTCTTGCTTGCTGTTGTGAAATATCTATATCATATTCCATTCCTTTAGCCTGCATTCTTTTGTCGGGAGCATCGCCAATATGGTAAGATGATGTTCCAGCAGAGTCAACTTCAATAGCTAAATTTTGTTCTTTTATTTTGTGTTCTAAAATTCCTTGTGCCATTGCCGAACGGCAGATGTTTCCTAAACAAACAAATAAAACCTTAATCATAAGTAAAAAGATAAAATGTAAAGAATAGTTCCTGTAATTATTACGATAAGTATGTAAAATAATCTTGTCTGACTTTTTTGGTCAAGAGGCTGATAATGTTGGGGAGTTTTATGTTCCTTTTTTAAAAAGCTCATTAAACAAAGGTAAATAAAGATCCCGTTATTCAACGGGATTTATTCAACTTACTATTTTGATAAACAAAATAGAGTTTCATAAAAAAAAACAGGAATCTTGAGTTGATTCCTGTTTAGTTAGTGCAAAATAAATATCAATATATATTATTGTAAACTTATTTTCTTTTTTAAGTCCTCAATGTAACCTCTAAAACGTTTGTCGGTATCCATTAAGTTATTTACAGTTTTACAAGCGTGTAATACAGTTGCGTGGTCTTTTCCTCCGCAGTGCATTCCAATTGTTGCTAAACTAGATTTTGTCATTTGTTTAGAGAAATACATTGCAATTTGTCTTGCTTGAACCACTTCTCTTTTTCTTGTTTTCGATTTTAAGGTATCAATACCCATATCAAAATAATCGCAAACAACTTTTTGTATGTAGTCAATAGAAACTTCTCTAGCAGTGTTCTTAACGAACTTGTCAACCATCTGACGAGCTAAATCAATAGTAATTGCTTTTTTGTTGAGTGAAGCTTGTGCTAAAATAGAAATTAAAGCACCTTCTAATTCTCTAACGTTTGTAGTAATACTGTAAGCAATGTATTCAACAACATCTTTAGGTAATTCTAAACCTTCGTTGTACATTTTCATTTCTAAAATTGCAATACGAGTTTCCAATTCTGGTGCTTGTAAATCAGCCGCTAATCCCCATTTAAAACGAGATAATAAACGCTGTTCCATTCCAATTATCTCAACTGGAGCTTTGTCAGCAGTTAAAATAATTTGTTTGCCTGATTGGTGTAAGTGGTTGAATATGTGAAAGAATACATCTTGTGTTTTTGCTTTTCCTGCAAAGAACTGAACATCATCAATAATCAATACATCTATCATTTGATAGAAATGAATAAAATCATTGTGTTCGTTATTTCTTACGGCATCAATAAATTGGTGCGTAAATTTTTCTGAAGAAACGTATAATACTGTTTTGTTTGGAAATCTATTTTTAACATCAATACCAATTGCATGGGCTAAATGTGTTTTTCCTAAACCAACTCCACCATAAATTAAAAGTGGATTAAAGGCTGTCCCTCCAGGGTTTTTTGCTACTGCAAATCCTGCTGATCGTGCTAAACGATTACAATCTCCTTCAACAAAGTTTTTAAACGAGTAGTTTGGATTTAGTTGAGAGTCAACATTAATTTTCTTTAAACCTGGGATAATAAATGGGTTTCTAATTGACTTGTCTTTGTTTAAGTCAATAGGCATTGTTACGGGGTTGTTCTTGGTCGCTTGTCTGTTGGTAGCCGGAATTTTTACAGTGTAAGGTTTGGTGTTGCTTTGGTTGTTCTCCATTACAATACTGTATTCTAACCTTCCTTCTGGGCCTAATTCCTTTTTAATGGTTTTTTTAAGAATATTAACGTAGTGCTCTTCTAACCACTCATAAAAAAATTGGCTTGGTACTTGAATCGTTAAGACTTTATCTTTCAACTTAACGGGTGTTATCGGTTCAAACCATGTTTTGAAGCTTTGTAAGCTCACATTATCTTTAATGATTTGAAGGCTGTTTTCCCATACGGTTGTAAAATCTTTCTTCATTGTAAAAAACTCCTTATTTTTTTATTTGTTAATAATATTATAAATTCTCAGTGTAAGATTTTAATAATGATGTGTTAATAAAAATTTAACACTCTAAATTTACTAAAACTCTTTTAAAATCAATGGTTTCAGTAAAAAGAATCCCTTTGTTTTTAACTCTAACAAATATTTGAATAAAAAAGTGAAAAAAAAAACTTTTTTAGTATTGTTTTTTTAAAAGTTTATTCTCATTTAAAAATTATCTTCAATTGCTTGTACACTAGACTGGAAGTAGTTTGCAGATTTATTGGAAGTTACGTAAAAATC
>CAXBPN010000174.1:0-5712 GCA_963977515.1 uncultured Flavobacteriales bacterium | reverse complement strand
ATATTATCTACATAAGTTGCTCTCCCTACAAAATAATCATATTCTTTCGCTTTTAACTCTGGTATTCTCGATTCCCAAAATCCGTGTATTCCTCGCTGCCCTGTTAATTGTCCATTGTAATTTTCTGTAGTGTGTAAAGGCACATGAGAATCGCCAATGTAATGACCTAAATCGGCAGAAAGCCTTAAAATTTGATCATAATCTTTAGCTTCAAATGCTTTTGTAAGTCTTATCACCATTACATTAACATGCCAAGGCACAATTCCATAAGCTTGCAGTGTATCTTCGCTAAATTTGTCAACTGCATCGTACCATTTTTTAGGCATTACCTCAAAAGGGTCATCGCCATGATGCACATAATGGTCAATATCAATATAATGTCTCGGTGCTTCTCCTTCTGTAGAATATCTTCTTTTGTCAGGATCTACAGCGTGTTCTGTAATGTATTCAATGTTTTTCTTGTAAAACTTAATCATTTCTGGAGGTAAGGTAAATACCGCCATCCGATTAATTTTTTTGTGCCCGAAAAATCCCCAAGAATAGGTTTCATGTTTATTAAAAAAAAGAAGAGTAATGAAAATCATTACTCCAACTATATATTTAAAACCAACCTTCATTTAGCTTTTTACAATTTTACCATCTATTAAAACCGGTACATTTTTAGATTGATTCAACTTTAAACAATAAAGAATATCTTCTTCAAGATTTAATTTGCTTAATCGCTTACGGTGAGACGATTCTGATAAAAATCCAAATAAATCATCTTTTGCTCTTAGGTATAAATCTTTAGATGCTATTGCAGAATCTTGTAAATCAGCAAAGCGTAAATTTTCAGCTAATTTTTCCACTACTGCACCAGCAAATAAGGTATCTTCTAGATTAAATCTGTCTTTCCATCCTGCACAAAATAAAATCACATTTTTATCTAATCGCTCTAGGTATTCGCATACAGCATCTAAGTTAGTAAACGAACCTATTACAACATGACTAGCTTCTTTAGCTAATTCTATTGCTTTAGTTCCATTTGTTGTGGTTAACACAATATCATGCCCACTAAACTTACCCGATTTAAATGTAATTGGAGAATTTCCAAAATCAAAACCTTCAACAACTTCTGCTTGACGCTCTGCTCCTACTAAAAATCCTTTTTTCTTGTACCCATAAGCTTCTTCAATTGTTGCCACAGGAATTACACCAGTTACCCCGTTATCAATTGCCGAACATATTGCTGATGTTGCTCTAAAAACATCAATAACCACTACCACACAGTTTTTATCCTGAAAATAAACAGGAAACAATGCAGGTGAAAAACATACTTCAACTTTTCTTTTATTACCAGATGATTCTTCGCTCATTCTTATCCTTTATAAAATGGCATTTTAACCACCTGTGCTTTAATATTTTTATTACGTATAGAAATGTAAATTTCTGAACCAGCTTTCGCAAATTCAGTTTTAACATACCCCATACCTATTGCCTTGTTTAATGATGGAGCCATTGTTCCAGAAGTTACTACTCCAATGTTGTTTCCATCAGCATCAACTATTTCATAATCATGGCGAGGAATACCTCTATCGATTAATTCAAAACCAACCAATTTTTTACTTACACCATTTTCTTTCTGATTCTTTAAATATTCAGCATTCACAAAATCTTTAGAAAATTTAGTTATCCAACCTAACCCTGCTTCTATTGGTGAAGTTTCATCGTTAATATCATTTCCATATAAACAGAATCCCATCTCTAACCTTAAGGTATCTCTACAGGCTAAACCTGCCATTTGAGCATTTACAGATTTTCCAGCTTCTAAAACTGCATCAAATATTTTTTCAGCATTGGTATTGTCAAAATAGATTTCAAAACCACCAGCACCAGTATATCCTGTTGATGAGATAATAACGTTATCTATACCTGCAAAAATTCCTTTCTGCACCGTGTAATAAACCATATCTAAATCCATATTGGTTAATGGAGCTAGCATTTTTTGTGCATTTGGTCCTTGAACTGCTAACAAAGAAATATTATCTGAAACATTTTTAATGTTGACATTGTTTGTGTTATGCTTTTCAACCCAAGCCCAATCTTTATCTAAATTAGCTCCATTTACAACCAACATATATTCATTTTCAGCCAACATGTAAACCAATAAATCATCCACTATTCCTCCATCATAATTGGGAAAGCAAGAGTATTGTACCTTTCCTGGCACAAGAACAGATGCATCATTAGAAGTAATTCTATTAATTAACTCTAAAGCACCATCACCTTTTACCATAAACTCACCCATGTGAGAAACATCAAAAATTCCAACGTTATTTCTAACATTTAAATGTTCATCAGTCAAACCAGTATATTGTAAAGGCATATTAAATCCTGCAAAAGGAACTATCTTAGCTCCTAAGTCTATATGTTTTTGCTTTAAAGCAATATCTTTTAAATCTAAAACTTCCATACGATAATAATTTATTGAAGAACAAATGTATTAATAAATACACAATATTTTTATGCTAAAAAAAACACATTCTAGCTATTTCTAATATGTATCCTTGTTTATAAACGATAAAGGCTTTTTTTGTTGATTTATAACTCTTAATTTTGAATGAAATTTTAATCATCTTAAATACAAAAATATATGTCAAACGCTTATTTTCAAGTACCAATGGCTGAGAACGAGCCAGTACAAGGTTATGCTCCTGGAAGTGTAGAAAAAGAAGAATTATTAGCTGCTTTAGCTGAGTTAAAATCAAATAAAATTGATGCTCCGATGGTTATTGGTGGCAAGGAAGTTAGGACGGGTAATACTGTTTCTATGCATCCTCCACACGACCATGCATATAATTTAGGTAATTTCCATATGGGAGATAAATCTCATGTAGAAGCTGCAATTAATGCTGCTTTAGCTGCAAAAAAGCAATGGGCAGATACTCCATGGCAAGATAGAGCTGCTATATTTTTAAAAGCTGCTGAATTATTAGCTGGTCCTTTTAGAGCAAGAATGAATGCTGCAACTATGCTTTGTCAAAGTAAAAATGCTATGCAAGCTGAAATTGATGCTTCTTGTGAGTTAATCGACTTTTTAAGATATAATGCTCAGTATATGACAGAAGTTTATGCTGACCAACCAGAATCTGCTCCAGGTATATGGAATAGATTAGAGTATAGACCTTTAGAAGGATTTATTTTTGCAATTACTCCTTTTAACTTTACCTCTATTGCTGCAAATTTATGTGCAGCACCTGCTATGATGGGTAATGTTGTAGTTTGGAAACCATCTGACACTCAAATTTATTCCGCTCAAGTTATTGTAGATTTATTTAAAGCTGCAGGTTTACCTGATGGTGTTATTAATATTGTTTATTGTGATGGTCCTGCTGCTGGAGAGGTTGTATTTAATCACCCTGATTTTGCTGCTTTACATTTCACTGGTTCTACAGCTGTTTTTAAAAATTTATGGAAAACGATAGGTAACAATATAGATAAATACAAAACCTATCCTCGTATTGTTGGTGAAACTGGAGGTAAAGATTTTATTATTGCTCATAAATCGGCAAATGCAAACGAAGTAGCTACTGGAATTTCGAGGGGTGCATTCGAATTTCAAGGACAAAAATGCTCAGCAGCATCTAGAGCATATTTACCAAGTAACATCGCAAATGAAATTATTGAGCAAGTTAAAATTGATGTGAATTCATTCAAAATGGGTTCTCCTGAAGATTTTAGCAATTTTATTAATGCTGTAATCGATGAGCGTAGTTTTGATAAAATTGCTTCTTTTATTGATTATGCAAAAGCAAGTGAAGATGCAGAGATAGTTGCCGGTGGTAATTACGATAAATCGAAAGGTTATTTTATTGAACCTACAGTTATTGTAACCAAAAACGCTAAGTTTAAAACAATGTGTGAAGAAATTTTTGGACCTGTAATTACAATCTATGTTTACGATGCTGATAAATTTGAGGAAACATTAACAATCTTAGATCAAACATCTGAATATGCTTTAACAGGTGCAATATTCTCTACTTGTAGATATGCAATAGGTACAGCAACTAAAATGTTAGAAAACGCTGCTGGTAACTTCTATATTAATGACAAGCCAACTGGAGCTGTTGTAGGTCAACAACCATTTGGTGGTGCTAGAGGTTCTGGAACAAATGATAAAGCGGGTGCTGCCATGAATTTATTACGTTGGGTTTCTGCTCGAACATTTAAAGAAACATTTGTACCTGCTACAAATTATAGATATCCTTTTTTAGGATAATTAATTATTAAAATAAATGAAAAGGTGAATTAACCATTCGCCTTTTTTTAAGTTTAACCTTTTTATAAAAATCTAACTATGAAAAAAATATTAATCCCTCTTGCTTTGGTAACTGTAGCATTTTTAAGTGCTTGTGGTGGAGATAATCATCAAGCAAACGCAACAGAAAATCAAGAAGAAATTTGTTTTTATGAATATAATAAAGAGTCAACTGCAACAGTAAAATGGACTGCTTTTAAAACTTCAGATAAAGTTGCTGTTGGTGGGACATTTAATACTGTTTTAATTAAAACAGGAGATAAATCTACTAAATTACCTGAAGTACTTAGAACGATTACTTTTACCATACCTACCAAAAGCACTAACACAACAAACCCTGATAGAGATGCTAAAATTGTAAACTCTTTCTTTGGCAACATGTTAAACACAGATTTAATATTAGGGCATGCTAAAAGTGTTGAGGGAGATAATGAAAGTGGAAATATCACCTTTTATTTAACGCTAAATGATGTGGAGAAAGAAGTTACTTTAGCTTATACTGTGGTTGATGCTACTGTTAAGTTAACTGGTGAAATTGATATTAATAACTGGAATGCTGAAACTGCACTTAAAGAATTAAACAAAGTTTGTTTAGATTTACATAAAGGTGCTGATGGAGTTAGTGTTACATGGCCTAATGTAGAATTAGAAATTGAAGCTAAGCTTTCAAAAAGATGTCATTAAGACAGCCTAAACAATTTCATTCTATATGCTAATATGATAAATAAAAAATATCTACATATGAAATTAGATGCAAAAAAAATTGAAAAATATAAGAGTGTACTTTAAAACTCGTCCAGTTTTAAAAGCTTATATATTTGGCTCTTATGCTCGAAATGATGCTGATAAAAGTAGAAGTATTGATATTTTGTTAAGCTAGATTACTCTCAAAGAATTGGATTGCATTTTATTCAAATGAAAATTGATTTAGAGAGAATCTTAAACAAAGAGGTTGATTTGGTTTCGTTAAGTGGATTATCAAATTACATAAAACCTATTATAGATAATGAAAAAGAATTAATCTATAGTAAGGTAAACTAGGTAATAAAATTAGGCTATTTACTTTAGTTTTTTTTATAAACTATTTGGAACACCTCAATTGATTAGATTTAATAGAATACAAATCAGGTGTTAAGTCTTGAATATTCTGATTCACTTAAAATATGTAGATATATTAGTAGATATATTATGTAAAAGGATGTTTACTTAAGCCTTAGTTTTAATCTCAAAACAGGCAAACGTGAAATTTTGCGTGGTATCAAAAGGCGTAGGGTGTTCTATTGCTTTTGATTCAATTAAGCGTAAATCTCTAAATGTTGTGATTAAATCTTCAACGTTGTATTGCGTTATTGCTACGCCGCTACATTTTAAAGGACCATTTTTAGAAAAAGTTCCCAAAATAACATAGCCATTTA
>CAXBPN010000173.1:0-5717 GCA_963977515.1 uncultured Flavobacteriales bacterium | reverse complement strand
CTCTATGTATTTATTTATTTTTAAACTATTTACAATCATTACTTAAACTTTTATTTTAAATTATAAAACCATTTTTTCTATGGGGATAATTAATATTCCTTCTGCTCCGTTTTGCTTTAATTCATCAATAACTTCCCAAAACTTATCTTTATCAATAACCGAATGTATCGAACTCCATCCTTCCTCAGCCAACGGCAAAACAGTAGGACTTTTTAATACGGGTAAAATAATGCTAATCGCTGCAATTTTATCATTTGGGGCATTTAATAAAATGTATTTTGAGTTTCGTGCTTTAAGCACCGATTGTATTCTAAACTGTAATTTATTAAGCAATTCCTGATTCTCTTTAGAAATAACAGGAGACACCACCAAACAAGCCTCAGATTTTAAAATCACTTCTTGTTCTTCTAATCCGTTTTTAAATAATGTACTCCCCGAACTTACCAAATCACAAATAGCATCCGCTAAACCAATATTTGGTGCAATCTCTACCGAACCTGATATCTCGTGCAACTCCGCTTCAATATTATTTTTCTTTAAAAATTGATTTAATGTATTGGGATAAGATGTCGCAATACGTTTGCCATTTAAATCTTGTAAACCATTATAACTAACCCCTTTTGGTAAAGCAATTGACAACCTGCATTTAGAAAAGCCTAATTTTTCTAATACTTCAATGTTTTGCTGCTTTTCGATTAGCGTGTTTTCTCCAATAATAGCAGCATCAACCACTCCATCTTTAAGGTATTGGGGTATATCCGAATTCCTTAAAAACAATACTTCTACAGGAAAATTTCGTGCAAATGCTTTTAACTGATCTTTACCATTATCGATAGAAACACCACATTCTTTAAGTAATTGAAGTGAATCTTCATTTAATCTTCCTGATTTTTGAATGGCAATTTTTAATCTACTCTTTTTCACTTTTTTTAATTTTAGTGCCTGAGTAAACCTTTAGGAAATAAAAAACCCGTCTGATATACTCAGACGGGTTTTTTGATATTTTTAATTATTGTGAATTACACATACCATTAACTCCTCGCCTGATAGCAAGTATGAAAATGATGATGATGTAATTGTGTAAATTTCATTGTAATTGTTTTGATACTGCAAATATATGGAATTATATTTTTCATTTCCTAATATTTCACAATTCTAACCAAATATAATTTTACAAAAGACTTAAGGTAAAAAGAAAAATATATACGTACTTTGTAGTAAAATCAGAATCTCTACCAGTGTTATCTCAAATAAAAAAAATAATCTTTTTAGTATCAATTTGTTGCTTTTGTTTTTCGGCTCAATCTGCAAATATTTCAAAACTGGATAGTTTAACAAAACTATTAAACACTGAAAATTATAGTAAAGATCAAAAATCTGCCTTATTATTTAACTTAAGTTTAGAAGAGTACTACATTCAACACTATCCCGAAGCAATTAACTATGCTGCTCAAGCATTAGCCATTTATAGGTGGAAAAAACATACATTAATAATTTAGATGGTTATTGTGGAAACACAAGTGGAACATACACCCAAGATCAGCCTGGTAATTTATATGACGAATTTTGTGGTACTATCGAAAATAATTCTTGGGTAACTTTTACCGCTGATTCTACTGCGGCTACTTTTAACGTATGGACAGACAATTGTTCAATTGGAACAGGAATTCAAATAGAAATTTATGAAACTGCTGACTGTAATACCTTTACTTCTGTATCAAACTGTTGGAATCCATTTAGTGAAGTAAATGGTGCTGTAACAGCTACAGGATTAACTATTGGTCAAGATTATTACATGATGATTGATGGAAATGGTGGGGATATTTGCGATTTTATAATTGGGGCGAGCAATGGAGTTGTTGTCTTACCTATTACGCTTACTAATTTTGACGTTAATTGCAATAATGGATTGCCAGAACTTAATTGGACAACTTCCTCAGAAACTAACAACGATTATTTTATTATTCAAAGAAGTGAGGATGGAAAAACTTTCGAAGATATAGAAATAGTTAATGGAGCTGGAAACAGTGCTATCGAATTAAATTACTCATTAATTGATGATGCTTCTCTTAATGAGATTAGTTATTATAGGTTAAAACAAGTTGATTTTGATGGGAAGTTCGCTTATTCCCATATTGTAGCATCAAGCTGTTATGATATGAATAGTTCTGCAGCCTCTATTTATCCCAACCCCGCCCAAAACAACTTAACTTTTACCTATACCAATTCAAATAAATTTAAAAGTAACCTCCAAGTATTTATTACAAATGCTATAGGAGAGATTGTATTGAAAAGAAGCTTCAAATCAGAAACTTATCTAAAAGAAAATATTAATATAGAGCGTTTAAGTAATGGCATATACAATGTAATGTTTACCTCTAATTCTACTCAAGAAATACACAAACTTATAATTAATAAATAGTACTTAAAACGCAAAAATGACAGACACTTTGACATTAAAAAAAATTATCCATAAATGTGACCAATGTGGTGAAAAAGGGCACGTTTGGAATGAAGTATATTATGGAGACCGAGCTACTTTAAAAAAAGTAGAAAAGACATTTATCGCTTGGTGTGAAAAATCTAAAAATTATGTGCTTTTAAACAAATAATAATGTTAGCTACAAGAATCCAAGACAATACCATTCGAATAATTTGTTCTAAAAATCAAATTATAGATACCCATAAATTAAAATCGATGTATAGAACAACTTTACGATTTATACAGCAAAACAACCAATTGCCAGTAATTGTTGATTTTGGTAAAAATGTTACCCTAAGTAGTAAAGCTTCAAAACTGTTTAAAAGAATAGAAAAATGTAGTGATAAAACACTAATCATTATAGCAGGATAATGAGTTAATTATGGAAAAGCACTTTATTTCTTTAATTGACCAATGTTTTCATCTGATGTTTCAAACAAAAGAGGAAGTTCCTTATAAAACCAAAAAAATAATTGTACTTGTAACCCTGTTTATAATTACTACAATAATTATTTATTTTACGATATAAAAGTTAGGTAGATAGGTTTAGTTAATAGTGTTTCTAGCTTTAAAACTCACCCGATTAACATTAATTGTTTTCGGGTGTTTTTTAGAATTTCTTACTAAAACTAAAGCTTAATTTACGCTCATAATCCTCCTGTAACCACTTTAAGTAATTATCTGTGCTTTTGCAAATACAATAAGAATATAATCGCAAGCGATATGCTATATCGTCTTTCAATAATTTTGCTAATTCTCTAGCTTCATACGAGTTTTCACTATTTTCAACACACATTTTAGAATGTTGTTCTATCGATCTTTCTAGTGCAACCTTAGGCCTAAGTCCTGCTCTCATCACATCTACATAGACTTCTTCAATATCAAAATCAATATCTTTAGATTTTGAAAACTTAGCCCTAATATCATCTGTCATCACATACTTAAACCTTCGTTCTATCTCCTCATCAATTACAATATTCTGTAAATAAAAATCAGGGTTACGGAAAATCTCATGCCAATCTATTTCAGAGTTCCAAGCTCCAAATCGAGCAACATTATTCCCTAAATCAAGAATTGTAAATTTATCTTTATTTGGTAACACACGAGACCCTCTTCCTATCATTTGAAAATAAAGCGTTAACGATTTTGTTGCTCTATTTAATATTATTGTCTCTACTGTTGGCTCATCAAACCCAGTCGTTAAAATTCCTACTGAAGTTAATATTGCATCATCAGTTTCTTTAAACCATTCTAATATTTCCTTACGTTCAGCAGCTGTATTTTTATTATCTAGGTGTTTAATTTCATAACCAGCATTAGTAAATGTATCATGAACATTTAAGGAAGTATTTATCCCATTATTAAAAATCAAAGTCTTTTTACCTATCGATTTTTCCTCGTACGCATGAAGTAATTTTTGAAGCATCGGGTAATCGCCAAATAGCAAATCAGATGAACGAACAGTATAATCACCATTTGCACCAATCTTTAATGATGACAACCCTACATCATAACAAAATGTATCTGCCTTAGCTAAAAACCCGTTTTCAACCAAATAAGGTATAGACTCACCAACAATTAGTTCATCATAATTTTCATACATGGGTAATTTTACGTTCGAACTCAATGGAGTTGCTGTTACTCCAAGCAAAATGCAATCTTTAAAATAATGAAACAACTTTCTAAACGAATTAAAATGGGCTTCATCTATAATTACCATTCCAACATTATCTAAGTCAATTTTTTCGTCTTGTAAACGATTGTTTAATGTTTCAACCATTGCTACAAAACACATGTAATCATTTTGATCGGGAAGTTCTTTTACTTTACTATTGATGATTTTATTTTCAACATCAAAACCATGTAACATTTCTGATGTTTGATGATAAAGTTCAATTCTATGGGTTAAAATCAGAACCTTCTTTTGTTTCTTTTTAATATATCTTCTTGCTATTTCAGAGAATATAACAGTTTTTCCTCCACCTGTAGGCAATTGATATAGTAGGTTGTGGTTATCTGAAGCTCGATCTAAGGCATCAAAAATTTTATCTAATCCTTGTTTTTGATAATCATAAAGTTCTTTTTTTTCTTTCTTCATTAAGCTTGCTTCGACCTCCATATTTCAGTTAAAAAACACACAAAGTTACGTGAAATAAAAGGGTTTATTGAGTATAAGCCAAATAAATATCAAGATTTAATTTAGTAATCAGCTTTAAAAGAATAAAAGATGATAAATGTAATTTACAATTGATTTCATAATAATTTAAACTTATATTTTCTATATTTAACCTCCATTAAAAAAAATAAGACATGGCTGAAACAAAATTTTTATCAGATATTGAAATAGCACAAAAAAATGTAATGGCTCACATTAGAGATATTGCAAGTAAGCTTGACATTAGTGAAGATGATTTAGAAATGTATGGAAAATATAAAGCTAAGCTTCCGCTAACACTTATTGATAACTCAAAAATTAAGAAAAGTAATTTAATTCTTGTTACAGCACTTACTCCAACTCCAGCAGGAGAAGGTAAAACAACAACGTCAATTGGGTTAACTGAAGGATTAAATAAAATTGGCAAAAAAGCAACAGTTGTATTAAGAGAACCTTCTTTAGGTCCTGTTTTTGGAATTAAAGGTGGAGCTGCTGGTGGTGGTTATGCTCAAGTTGTTCCTATGGAAGACATTAACCTACATTTTACAGGTGATTTTTCTGCAATCGAAAAAGCAAATAATTTATTATCCGCTTTAATTGATAATAATATTCAAAGTAAAACGAATAATTTAGGTATTGATTCAAGAACAATTGTTTGGAAACGTGTAATGGATATGAACGACCGTTCATTAAGGGATATTACAATTGGTTTAGGAGGCACAGCAAATGGCATACCTAGAGAAGATGGGTTTAATATTACACCAGCTTCTGAAGTCATGGCAATATTATGTATGGCTCAAAGTTTTAAAGATTTAAAAGAAAAGTTAGGTAATATATTTATTGGTTTTACATTTGACAGAACTCCTATTTATGCTCGTGATTTAAAAGCAGAAAATGCAATGGCGATTTTATTGAAAGACGCTATTAAGCCAAACTTAGTACAAACATTAGAAGGAAACCCTGCAATTATTCATGGTGGACCTTTTGCAAATATTGCACAAGGAACAAATACTATTTTAGCTACTAAAATGGGATTATCTGTTTCTGATTATGTTGTAACTGAAGCTGGCTTTGGGGCTG
>CAXBPN010000172.1:0-5717 GCA_963977515.1 uncultured Flavobacteriales bacterium | reverse complement strand
TTTTTTCATAATTGTGTGTTTATAATAATAAATTTAATAAAGGTGTTATGATTTTAATCATAAGATTGCGAAACTAAACTAATTTCTTGGGATAATAAAAATTTTATTTTTTCCACCCTCTTTTATAAAGATTGCTTTGTAATTTTGAGATATGGGAATATTGATAAAAAATGCAAAAATTGTTAACGAAGGAAAATCCTTTAAGGGACATGTATTAATTGAAAATGAAAGAATTTCGAAAGTTTTTAATGCTAACGATTCTATTACTGAATTGGAGACTATTCACAATGTAGTTGATATTGATGGTAAATATTTATTGCCAGGAGTAATTGACGACCAAGTTCATTTTAGAGAACCTGGACTTACCCATAAAGCAAATATAAAAACGGAATCTCGTGCTGCTGTTGCTGGAGGTATAACCTCTTTTATGGAAATGCCAAACACCACTCCTAATACATTAACCCAAGAGTTGTTACAAGATAAATACGATATTGGAGCAAAAGATTCATTTGCTAATTACTCTTTTTATATGGGAGCCTCTAATGATAATATAGAAGAAGTTTTAAAAACTGACCCAAAAACGGTTTGTGGGGTTAAAGTTTTTATGGGATCTTCAACAGGAAATATGTTGGTGGACAACAAAGAAACGCTTGAAGAATTATTCTCAAAATGTAAACTATTGATTGCTGCTCATTGTGAAGATGAAACAACTATTAGAAACAACATGGCTGCGTATAAAGAAAAATATGGTGAAGATGTACCAATTGAATGTCATCCGTTAATTAGAAGTGAAGAAGCTTGTTATTTATCTTCTTCTATGGCTATTGAATTAGCAAAAAAGCACAACACTCGTTTCCATTTGTTTCATCTTTCTACAGCCAAAGAAATTGGGTTGTTAGACAATACTATCCCATTAAAAGAAAAAAGAATTACTGCTGAAGCTTGTGTTCATCACATGTGGTTTTGCGATAAGGATTATGCAGAAAAAGGAACATTTATAAAATGGAACCCTGCTGTGAAAACGGCTAATGATAGAGATGCCATTTTACAAGGTGTAATTGATGATAAAATTGATGTAATTGCTACAGATCATGCTCCTCATACCTTGGAAGAAAAACAAAATACTTATTTTAAAGCTCCTTCAGGAGGGCCATTAGTACAACATGCTTTGGTTGCTATGTTAGAACATGTACACAATGGTAAAATTACCATTGAAAAAATGGTAGAAAAAATGAGCCATGCTGTTTCAGATTGTTTTAATATCGAAAAAAGAGGGTTTATTAAAGAAGGATATTATGCTGATTTAGTTGTTGTTGACTTAAACGCTCCTTGGAAGGTAAAAAAAGACAACATTTTATACAAATGTGGATGGTCGCCTTTTGAGGGAACAACTTTTAGAAGTAAGGTTTTACAAACTTATGTAAACGGTTCGTTAGTTTACAATAATGGGAAGTTTGATGAAGATTACAGAGGAAAACGAATGTTGTTTAACAATTAAACTTCAGCATCTAACAAATCGGTAGCAATGTGGTATCGAGGATCATCAATCGATTCTTCAATTACACTTTCTAAGTTTGGATCAGCTTTAAGTAGCAAAACTTTACACTCAGGACTAAGATGAGTTAATTTTAACTTTTTACCTAATTCCAAATATTTTTCTGCTAAAACCATAACTGCCTCAACACCCGAATGGTCGCTAACTCTTGATTCAATAAAGTCGATTTCTATATTTTCAGGGTCTTCTTTCGGATCAAATTTGGCATTGAAGTTTTGTACAGAACCAAAAAACAAAGGTCCCCAAATTTCATAAACTTTCGTTCCATCTTCTTTAATTTTTTTTCGAGCTCTAATCATCGTTGCGTTGTTCCAAGCAAAAACTAATGCCGACATAATTACTCCTGCAATTACAGCTATTGCTAAATCTTGCCAAACAGTAATTGCTGAAACAGCGATTAAAACAAAAGCGTCTGCTTTAGGTATTTTATTTAAAATACGGAAACTACTCCATGCAAATGTGCCTATAACTACCATAAACATAACGCCAACAAGAGCTGCAATAGGAATTTGTTCAATTAAAGGAGCTCCAAACAACACAAAACATAAAAGAGCAATTGCAGCAACTATACCAGACAATCTTCCTCTTCCCCCTGAATTTACATTGATAATTGATTGACCAATCATAGCACAACCACCCATACCACCAAATAATCCGTTTAAAATATTTGCACCTCCTTGAGCTACACATTCTCTATTTCCACTACCTCTTGTTTCTGTTAAGTCATCAATTAAGTTTAATGTCATTAAAGATTCTATTAAACCTACTGCAGCCAATAAAAATGCTGTTGAAAATATTAAACTCCAGTGTCCTTTTAGGGTATCAAACAACCCAAATATTTGTGATTGAAAAGTGGGTAAACCACCTTGTAATCCTTCTCCGCCACCATCTTTAATAAAAGAGCCAACTGTGCTTACATCAACATTTCCAAAAATGGTAATACAAGCTACAACTATTATTGCTACTAAAGCAGCAGGTATTTTTTTAGTGATTTTAGGCAGCCCAAACATAATCCCCATTGTTAACCCCACCAAACCTAACATTATCATTAAATTTTTACCAGTTAACCATTGTTGTACTCCATCAACCGACTCCTTAAATAACCCTAATTGAGATAAGAAAATTACAATTGCCAAACCATTTACAAATCCCATCATAACAGGGTGTGGAATTAACCGAACAAATTTACCCAGTTTAAAAACTCCTGCTAATATTTGAATAGCACCAACAAAAAGTAAGGTGATAAACAACCATTGTAACCCAAGATTTTCAATGGGGTTAGCCAATTCCATTCCTGCAATATTCCCTTGTTGTATCATGTGAACCATAACTACAGCCATTGCTCCAGTTGCTCCAGAAATCATTCCTGGACGACCACCAAATAAAGCAGTTACGATTCCCATCATAAAAGCACCATATAAACCAACCAAAGGATCAATACCTGCAACAAAAGCAAAAGCAACTGCTTCTGGCACAAGTGCTAAGGCAACTGTTAATCCTGATAAGACATCATTTTTTGGGTTTCCAGTAAAGTTGTTAAATATCTTCCTCATCGTGCTTTTTTACGTTTAAAAAAGCGGCAAAGATAGTTTTTTAGAATTTAATGAAATAGAGGTTAGTTATCTTTAGTTTTGCCCATAAATAAAGCTTTTGAACCAGTTTCAAATTCATATACTTTATTGCTTAAAACAGCAGGAGCATTAATTATTTTATCATTCTCCTTAACACTACCATTAATCAAAACACTTGTGCTTTCAGTTAAATCTACCGTAGTATTGCTATTATAAGAACTAAGCGTTGCTTTTCTCAATTCTTTTTTGAACTGAGATTCTGACAACTTCTTATAGGGCTCTTTCTCTTTTAATAAATAGTAAGCATATCTGTTTGCTGTAATCTTCCACATTCTTTCACCTATTTGCGGATAATCTGCTACTAAATGTTTTAAATCAGAAGAAGAAATCCACATAACTGTTACTGGAGTTTCGGCAGTAACAGTTGCTACACGTTTGTTTCCATTTAAAGCAGCAACTTCTCCAACCGCAGCACCAGGGCCTAAAACATCAATTAACTTGTCTTTTATTGTAATTTTAATAGTTCCCCTAACCAAAATAAACATTCCATCTTCTACTTTTCCTTCTTTTAACAATACATCATTGGTATTGAACATTTTACTCACAAATAACTTAGAAATTTTATGAAATGTTTTATGATCCACTTCTTTTAACCATGAAACTTCTGCCATAAACTCCTCTGCATCTGGCAACTCAAAAGCTGGCGGAGCATCACGTAATTGCTTCATTCTACTTTCAATATTGGCAATCATTTTATCCGATTCACCTTTTGCTATACGTCCTCTTTTTAACAACCTTTCTACAGTATGTTTTTCATAATTCAACATATTTCTTACCGCTTCTCTGGTTGCAATAGCGTTATAAATTTCAGGATATTCTTTTCCTAAATTTCTTAGAAAAGTTAATCCTTCAATTCTATTTTCATTGATTTCTTCTTCTATTTTTTGCAGTTGATTTCTTTCCTTTTCATCTGCTGCACGAATCATACTTTCTAATAATTTTAAGCTCTCTTCTTGAGCAGCAACAAAACCTCTTGCAGCATCATAACTTATGATTAGTTTTTCAAAAAATAGTTGTTTGGCTAGTTTTCCAACTAAGGGGTAATTTTGAGCTTTACTTAAAAAGCTAGAGGTTTTTAAAAGGTCTTCCATATCTCCACGATCTGAAAGAGAAATTTCTCCTTTTTCATCTAAAATCGTATTGATATCTCCTGTTAATAAATTATATGCTTCATCTCCCAACAAACCATCTTTAAACTGATGCCAATAACTTCCTTTTTCTTTTTCTAAAATTCTTCTTCTAGTTTCTGCTATAACACTTTGCTCTTGTATATTAACCGGAACTTTAATTACTTCAAGTTCTGGCATATATTTTCTAACTGTTTTCCAATTTGCACGTTTTAAATATCTATCTGTTTTAAGGGTTTCTATGTTTTTTTCTACGCTTTGCTGCAAATAAATATTGGAATTATGCATTGCTAAAATTTTAGCAGGAGCTAGTTTGGTTAGTCCTAATTTCTCCACTAGCAATTTCATTGTTGTTGCATTTACCAATAAAGTAAGGGTAACTATCCCTGCTGTTAAAAACAAAAACTGGTCTCTTATTTCTTTATCAATGCTGTCAGAACCTGCCACAATTAAAGCTAGTGCCAAACCAATTGCTCCACGTAAAGCTCCGTACCAAACTACGCAAGCATCTTTTTTTGTTATTCCGTATCCAAATTTTTTCATGGCTGGAAAAAACAATACAATTACAATGGCTCTCACTATAAAAATACCAATGTAAATAGCAAATAGAATTAAGAAATCATTTAATCCAAAAACTGTTCTTTCAGCAATTACAACTCCTACAATTAAAAAGATTAAAGTGTTTGCAATAAAGGCTGCTAATTCCCAAAACTCATGTAAAAAATATTGTACTTCTGGGCTAATCTTGGTTTTACCATAACTTGCGATTACTAATCCAAACGCTACTAATGCTAGGACGCCAGACACATGAAAAAAATGCTCTGCAATAAAAAAGGTAAGGTAAGCTGCTGCAATAATTGCTGATATTTCTACCAACATATCGTTAAATACTTTTTTTACCCACTTTATAATTGCCCAACCAATAATACAACCAATTGCAACTCCTCCAAATGCTACCCTAAAAAATTCAAAAAAGGGTGAATTTCCATTATCTTCAGCCCCAGATAAGCCAACAAAAGTTACCATAAAAATTACAATGGCAGTTCCATCATTTAATAAAGACTCTCCTTCTATTAACGTCCCTAACTTTTTACTAGCTCCTAGTTCTTTAAGGATAGAAACTACTGCCACAGGATCAGTTGCACTTACAACTGACCCAAATAATAAAGCGATAGTCCAATTCCATTTACCTAAGCCAAACCCAAAATAATAGATTCCTACCACAAACAAAGCCGTTAAAATAATTGCTACAATTATTCCTGGCACTGCCATTATTGTTGAGTTTACAAACGTTTTCTTAAACACATGAACATCCATTGCAAAAGCAGCTTCAAAAATTAAAATGGGTAAGAAAACGTATAACAACAAATGAGGGTCAATATTTGCAGCCCAATCGATAGACCT
>CAXBPN010000171.1:0-5754 GCA_963977515.1 uncultured Flavobacteriales bacterium | reverse complement strand
AAAGCTACTTTTGCAATTGGCTTATTTAAAATCGAAACATCTAAGCCATCCATTTTTTCAAATAGGTTCATTTCCATCGGAAATTCAAAACCATATTTTGCATCATCTGGTGGAACATTTTTAGTTGAAAACTCCATTCGCTTAGTAACGTGTCCAGGTTTAGAAAATTCAATTAAATAAATTCCTTCTGGTTCCAAGGCTGCACTAAATTTTCCAGAAGATTCAGAAGTTAATGTTTTCCATACAGAGCCATTTCTTTTGATTGTAATCGTAACTCCTTCAAAACGTTTTTTTGTTTCTTCTTTTTTTACAGTACCAACCACATCTAAAGTCCATTGAGCATAACCAACCTTAGATGTAAGTAGTAATAAAGAAATTATTATTACACTTAATACTTGATATGTAAATCGTTTATTCAAATTTTGCAATTAGCTTAACTAACAAATATCGTAATTAGGAATGAGAAATCCTTATAAAAGGTACTCAAATTAGTACTTTCTAAAAACGAAAATCTTAATTAATTGTTTTAACATCAATAAATTGATGTTAAAACTTTAAAAAAGCATAAAATGAAATAAATTAAAATGAATTTGAAATAGCGATGAAATCTTCTGCTTTTAGAGATGCTCCTCCTATTAACCCTCCATCTACATCAGGCAAAGCAAATAATTCTTTTGCATTTTTTGGATTACAACTTCCTCCGTATAAAATAGAAATAGAATTTGCAACTTGAGGGCTATATTTTTCTGTAATTAAACCACGTATAAAAGCATGAATTTCTTGAGCTTGCTCAGGACTTGCCGTAACTCCTGTACCGATTGCCCAAACTGGCTCGTAAGCAATAACAGTCTCCAATATTTGTTCTTCTGATAAATGAAACAGCCCTTCACTTATTTGTGATTTAACAATTTCAAAATGATTGTTATTTTCTCTTTCTGTCAACAACTCTCCACAGCAATATATTGGCGTAAGGTTGTTAGTTAAACATTGATTTACTTTTGCTGAT
This sequence comes from uncultured Flavobacteriales bacterium, assembly GCA_963977515.1. GTDB lineage: Bacteria > Bacteroidota > Bacteroidia > Flavobacteriales_E > Vicingaceae > Vicingus. Next base: position 4,748 of record CAXBPN010000171.1, on the reverse strand, counting down.
AAATCTTTATTTTTTTCATTAAAATATGAACGTCTTTCAGAATGTCCAACTACCACATATTGAGCCCCAACCGACTTTAACATTGTTGCTGAAACTTCCCCTGTATATGCTCCACTTTCTTGTGCTGCACAATTTTGTGCTCCAACAAGTATTTTTGAATGATTAACTATTGCGTTTATAAAAGGAAATGGTGGAATTACAATCATTTTAACAGCCGAATCGTACCCCAATCCCTCTAATTCTTTAACCAATTGAAGTGCTTCTTCAAGGTTTTTATTCATTTTCCAATTACCAGCAACAATTTTATCTCTCATAACTGTTTTATTTAACACGAACTCTAGGGTCTAATATTCCATAAAGTATATCAACGATTATATTTATAACCACAAATATGGTTGCAGTTAGCAATACTCCACCCATAATTATCGGTAAATCAAATTTCATTAACGCATCATACAAAATCCAACCAATTCCTTTCCATGCAAAAATTTGCTCAACAAATAAGGCTCCCGCTAACAAACTAGCAAACATACCTGATATTGCTGTAACTACAGGGTTTAGTGCATTTTTTAGTGCATGCTTTATAACTACACTATAAAATGTTAATCCTTTTGCTCTTGCAGTTCTAATGTAATCTTGCGACAACACATCCAACATTGAGCTTCGTGTTAATTGCATGATAGCAGAAACAGGTCTTAACCCCAATGTAATTGCCGGTAGTATTAAATTATCTAATCGTAATATCTCTCCATTTCCTAAATCATCATACTCAAATAAACTACCTGTCATATTTAAACCTGTATATTCTGACAATAAGTACCCAAACAACCAAGAAAATATAATTGCGGAGTAAAATGAAGGTACTGACATTCCTAAAATAGATGAAAACAAGAGGGATTGATCCATCCATGTATTTTGTTTTAATGCTGCTAAAATTCCAAATATAATCCCTAAAATTGTTGCTAATAGCATTGCTGCCGTTGCTAAAACGGCCGTTTCTAACAAATAATCACTTAAAATTTCTGAAACCTTTCTTTTTGTTTGGTAAGATCTTCGTAAATAGGGTGTTTTAAACACTAAAACACTCGATTCTCCATAATCCATTATTTCTGAATAGTCATACTTATCAGGATCAAGGTATAAATAATGCTCTGTATTTTTATCATGAACCGAAAGTGGTGATAAATCATTCAGGTACATCATAAATTGAGTTGATAAAGGCTGATCTAGTCCTAAATCTTTTTGAATAACTCTTAAAGATTCCTCATCAGCTCTTTGCCCCATTAACATACGAGCAGGATCCCCTGGTAAAACATTAAATAATAAAAATACAACCGTTATTACTCCGGCTAACACCAGAAACCCATAAAGAACCCTTTTAATAATAAACTGTAACAAATTCTATTTTTTACTTTAAATACTCTACTTTAACTTTTTCATAATCAGGTAACTGATTCACATTCCACTTCGCTAATATTACGCCTTCTTTCAACAATAAAACTCCTGGATTAGCTCTTACAATTGTTTTTAATGTAATCGCATCACAAGAGAAAAAATCAATGGCTACTTGCTCTTTTTGTTTAAGTTTTGCAACATCACTTTGCAAAGAAGCCGTTAAACCAATAATGTAATTCCCATCGGTATTACATTGATCAACAAAAGTATTAATCTTTTTGTAAGAAGCTAAATTGGTTTTATTTAAATCGTAAGCTACAACAACAAATAAATAACCAGGCTCTGCTAAATAATCTTGAGCATAATCATTTCCATCTTCACCAATCATAGTAAAATCAGTAATTGCAGGATGATCTCCAGCCACAATTAACTTTGTTTGTCTATCACTAAACTCATAGTTTTTATCATCCCAAGGATAATTACTTTCTGTAAACTCTTCTACTTTACCTGTTGTTTTATTCTTGTAAAAAAAGATGTTTTCATAAACATCAGGTTGTGATCCTTCTGGCAACACCATTTGTTCGGGTATGTTTTTACCAACGGCATAAGCTCTGTAATCTCTAATTGGTAAACTATTATAAGTGTAATAAATAAATCCTAATGTTATAATTGCTGTAAAAATAATAGGTAAAAACTGAGTTATTACTGACTTAATTAAAGGCTTTAAAGCCATATAACCTCCCACTCCAACTGCGGTAAAAATTAAAGGAAAATACCAATCGAAAACCCAAGAGTAAAATCCAACAAAAACAAATGCAGGAATCAAAATAATTGCATCATCTCTAAGGCTATTGTATTTTAATTTTTGACGTTGTAAAAACACAGGAATTAACAATATCATTAAAATTAAATCCTTATTAAACGATTCCCAAGGTGTTAAGCTACGCCCTAAAGAGCCTTTCATTGCATCGCCAAAACAACCACAATCGGTAACACATTGTACTGGTAATTTTTCTTGAAAAACAACTTCTGATTCATTTTCTTCAATAATTTCAATAGGCATTCCTTCATCTATTCTGCTCATCATTCGAGTATATTCCGGCGAAGAGATGCTTAATGTAGTATTTTGATTGTAGGACGCAGTTGGATCGCAAGTTGCTGTATGCAGTGTTAAAAAGAAAAATAAAATTGTTAATCCTAATAATGAATATACCGTAATTTTAATACGAGTACCAAACAGCAATGCAAAACCTAAGATAATTTCTAATGCACACATTATTACTGCCAACAGTAAAGCATGTTCCATTAAAAATTCTAATGAAAATGAATCCCAACCCAACATATTTCGAACACGAAAAGCTAACGCTCCGTTTTCAAAATACTCTTCTAGCTTATAGCTAAAACCTAAAACATCGTTGGCCTTAATTAAGCCTGAAACAATGAATAATGATCCAACTAATACTCTTGATATGTTTGCTATTAATTTCATTTTTTTGAGTTTAAAAAATCTAAGGTATTTTTTAAACTATTACATACTAGTATTTTAACAATATTTAACGCTTTTTTAACCAAGCTTTATTTCTGTTCTTCAATTTTAATTAATGCAAATACAGCATAATTAATCATATCTGAATAATTCGCATCAATACCTTCAGAAATTAAGGTTTTACCATTATTATCTTCTATTTGTTTTGTACGCAATAACTTCATTAAAATTAAATCGGTAAGCGAACTTAAACGCATATCTCGCCACGCTTCATCATAATCGTGGTTTTTATTTTCCATTAAACTTTTAGCCGCTAAAAAGTGTTTATCATACAAGTTTTTAGCTTCATCAAATGGTAACTCTGTATTTTCATTTGTGCCTAATTCTAATTGAACCAAAGCCATCACACAATAATTAACTATACCAATGTATTCAGAGCGAACACCTTCATCAACTTTACTCATCCCTTTCTCTTCAATACTTCTAATACGTTTTGCTTTAATAAAAATTTGATCGGTTAAAGAGCTTGTTCTTAAAATTCGCCAAGCACTACCATAATCTTTCATTTTTTTTGTAAAAATGTCGCTACAAATCTTTATTATTGAATCGTATTGTTCAGAAGTATTACTCATTATTGATTTTTAATATGTTAAGCAAAGAAACGACGCAAGATACATTTTTTTTAAAAAAAAATACAATAAATTGTAAAGGCAAACTGCTAGATTTAGACGAATTGGCAGTTATGGGGATACTAAACCTTACTCCCGACTCTTTTTTTGATGGTGGTTTACATCATAATAAACAAAAAATTGTAAAACAAGTTCAAAAAATGCTCAATGATGGAGCTACCATTATTGATATTGGTGGTTATTCATCAAGACCTGGAGCAGTTGAAGTTACTGAAGAAGAAGAATTAAACCGAGTAATTCCAGTTATTAAGTTATTGGTAAATGAGTTTCCTGATATTATTATCTCAATAGATACGTTTAGAAGTGAAGTTGCAAAACAAGCCATTACTGCTGGAGCGGCGATAATTAACGATATTTCGGCAGGCAACTTAGATGCTAATATGTTTTCAACTGTAAAAGAATTACAAGTGCCCTACATCATTATGCACATGCAAGGTACACCTGCAACAATGCAAACCAATCCTACTTATACAAATGTAACGCTTGAGGTAATTGATTTTTTTGCAAAAAAACTAAAAGAGTTAAATCAATTAGGTGTTAACGATATTATTATTGACCCTGGTTTTGGATTTGGAAAAACAATTGAACATAATTATAAATTACTAAATAATTTGGAACAATTTGAAATTTTGGAAGCTCCTATCTTAGTTGGTTTTTCAAGGAAATCGATGATTAATAAAATACTAAATACTACGCCACATGAAGCGTTAAATGGCACTACTACCTTAAACACTTTAGGTTTAAGTAAAGGAGCACGACTATTACGAGTGCATGATGTTTTGGAGGCTAAACAAGTTGTAGAACTGTATAATACCTTACTTCATTCTAGAAAATAAGAGGAATAATTATTTATTGAGATTGCGGATATCCGCTACGCTACTTCCGCAATGAACTGTGTTAAAAAGCAAATTTAGTTAAGATTAATTTCCATATTAAATTTTGTTTCACTGTAATTTTCAAGTTTAGTGCCAATTGCAAAAGCTTGTTTAAATAGTATCTCCATAAGTTTTTTCAAACAATACATTCCCTTCAAAGTCGGTTTGAATAATATTAATTTCTCGGTTACCAGATATCAATGACGTAGCTCCCCCTACCATTAAATAACCACTACTATTTTCTATCGCATTAAATGCGACACCTGCATTGCTATTCGCTATAGAATATTTGTTATTAAAATA
>CAXBPN010000170.1:0-5760 GCA_963977515.1 uncultured Flavobacteriales bacterium | reverse complement strand
TTTAAAGCACAAAAATACAAAAAATCAACTTCATTTAAATTACATTTGCCCGAATTCTTTAAGATGAAAACATTCGATTTAAGCAAACCCTTAGGACAATGGTCTGTATTAGTTCTACTGGCTTTTATCTGGGGGAGTTCTTTTATTTTAATGAAACGAGGTCTAATTGCCTATTCTCATGATGAAGTTGCCGCTTTACGGTTAGTCATTTCTTTTATTTGTTTCCTTCCGTTAATTTTTAAAAACCTAAAAAAAGTTCACAAAAAGGATTTAAAGTATTTCTTTTTAGTTGGTTTATTTGGAAACGGATTCCCTGCATTTTTATTTACCAAAGCCGAAACTGGAATTTCTAGTTCTTTAGCTGGAATGTTAAACTCTTTAGTCCCTCTATTTACCATATTATTAGGAGTTGTTATTTTTAAAATAAGCACTAATAAACTTAAACTTATAGGTGTTTTTATTGGGCTAATTGGAGCAATCACGCTATTAAGTTCAAATGGTTTTAACATTAAAAATGATGAATTTGGATTCGGTATATATGTCATTCTCGCAACCATTTGTTATGCTATTAGTGTCAATACCATAAAAAAATATTTACAAAATGTAAGTGCATTAATTGTTTCTTCATTTGCATTTTTATTTATTGGCCCTCCCCTAGTATTTTACCTTTTTACAACAAATTTTGTAGAAACAACCATCAATAACCCTCTTGCAAGCAACGCTCTTTTTTACATTGCTATATTATCTGTTTTTGGTACGGCTTTATCTTTGGTTCTTTTTAATTTATTAGTAAAGCATACAACTGCAGTTTTTGCTTCTACAGTAACCTATATGATACCAATATTTGCTATTTTTTGGGGAGTTATTGATGGAGAAACCATTCATTTTTTACACTTTTTTGGTATTGCAATTATTCTCTTAGGAATTTACTTTGTAAACAAATTTAAGTAGTTTAAAAAGTTAACAATTCTAATGTTTAAATCTTTCTAAAAAAAACCAATTTAATACTTACTAGAACTAGTAATATTTATACCTTTGCACCTTTGTTTTTCAGTATAAAAGAAATGTATGTCAGCATCTACAAAGTATATATTTGTAACAGGAGGAGTAACATCATCATTAGGTAAAGGAATAATTGGAGCCTCATTAGCTAAACTTTTACAAGCTAGAGGTTATTCTGTAACTATCCAAAAATTAGACCCTTACATTAATGTTGACCCTGGCACTTTAAATCCATACGAGCATGGCGAGTGTTTTGTAACTGACGATGGAGCTGAAACAGATTTAGATTTAGGTCATTATGAGCGTTTTTTAAATGTTCCAACCTCTCAATCAAATAATGTTACTACTGGTAGAATTTATCAATATGTAATTAATAAAGAGCGTGAAGGTGCTTATTTAGGTAAAACTGTTCAGGTTATACCACATATTACCGATGAAATTAAAAGAAGAATTAAACTTTTAGGAGAAACAGGTAAATATGATATTGTTATTACTGAAATTGGTGGAACTGTTGGCGACATTGAGTCTTTACCCTACATAGAAGCTGTTCGTCAATTAAAATGGGAACCAGATTTTGATTGTATTGTTTTACACTTAACACTAGTACCTTTTTTAGCAACTTCAGGAGAACTAAAGACTAAACCTACTCAACACTCTGTTAAATCATTATTAGAATCTGGGGTTCAACCAGATATTTTAGCACTTAGAACAGAACATAAATTACCAACTGATGTAAAAGAGAAAGTTGCATTATTCTGTAACATTGCTCCTAAGGCAGTTATTGAAGCAATAGATGCTGAAACAATTTATGATGTGCCGCTGTTAATGTTAGAAGAAGAATTAGATAAAGTTGTTTTAGATAAATTAGGGTTAGATTATGGAGAAGAACCTGAATTATTGGCATGGAAACAGTTTTTATTTAAACTAAAAAATCCAAAAAGAGAAGTTAACATCGGAATTATTGGTAAATATATTGAGTTAAAAGATTCATATAAATCAATAACCGAATCAATTATACATGCAGGAACAGTAAACCAAATTAATGTGAATTTAGTTTGGATACACTCCGAAGATGTAAATGATAAAAATGCAAAATCATTATTAGGAAACTTAGACGGTATTTTAGTTGCCCCAGGATTTGGAGAACGAGGGATTGAAGGTAAAGTAGCAACGGTTAAGTACGCTAGAGAACATAAAATTCCATTTTTAGGTATTTGTTTAGGAATGCAATGTGCTGTTATTGAGTTTGGTAGAAATGTTTTAGGTTTAACTGATGCTCACTCTACTGAAATGTACCCTGACACTCCTTTTCCTGTTATTTATTTAATGGAAGAACAAAGAAATATCACTAAGAAAGGTGGAACAATGAGATTAGGTGCTTACCCTTGCGAGATTAAAGATAATTCAAAAGCAAAAGAAGCATATAAAGAAACTAATATTTCTGAACGCCACAGACATAGATATGAGTTCAATAACAAATACTTGAGCGAATATGAAAAAGAAGGAATGAAAGCTACAGGTATTAATCCTGATAATGATTTGGTAGAAATAGTTGAAATTCCTAATCACCCTTGGTTTGTAGGTGTTCAATTTCATCCAGAATATAAAAGCACAGTTACTGAACCTCACCCTTTATTTGTTGATTTTGTAAAAGCTACGACTTTAGCAGAAAAACCTATAAAGAAAGAGACTATTTTAAAAAATCAAACAAACTAAATGAGTAAAAAAGGATTAGATAAAAATTCGGTAATAGGACTAGTTCTTATTAGTGTTATACTATTAATTTTCAGTTATGTAACAGCACCCACTGACGAAGAAATTGAAAGAAAAAAATTAGCAGAAAAAAAACAAACTGAGCAAATTGAGCAAGAGAAAGTAGCCCCAGAAATAGCTACTCCTATTCAAGAAGTAAATAATACTGCAACTACAGATAATACAGCACAAACACCTGATTCTCTTCAAGATATAGCTATACTAACACAATATGGAACTTTTGCAAAAGCTACAAAAGGTGATGATAAATATATTGTTATCGAAAACGAAAAGATTAAAGTAACTTTTACCAACAAAGGTGGACGTGTTGCAAATGTTGAATTAAAAGATTTTCACACTTACGATTCATTACCTTTAATATTGTTTACTGAAGACTCCTCTAGATTTAATATAGAATTAACTTTACCAGGCTTTACTGGTGGAAATAGTATTAGACAAATAAATACAGAGGAATTATATTTTGAAACAACTTCAACTGATGCTGTAATTAATGGCGAAGATGAAAAAAGTATCTCTTTCAAATTATATAGTGAATCAAAAAATGAATATATCGAGTATCTATATACTTTAAAAGGAAATTCTTATGTTGTAGATTTTGATGTAAATTCAGTAGGTTTTGATAAAGTATTATCTCCTCATTCAAATCTATATATGAATTGGAGTATGTTTACTCCTAACCAAGAAAAAACGATAACAAATCAAAAAAACATAAGCACTATATATTATCAATATAATAATAGTGAAATGGATTACATTAATCCTATGAAATATGAAGAGCAACCCCTTGATGCCTCTGTTGATTGGTTAATGTTTAAACAACAATATTTCAACACCACTATTATAGCAACTGAAACTCCATTTTTAAAAACAGATGCTAAAATTAAAACTACTGAACTAGCTGAAGGATTATCTAAGAATTATGTTCAAGGTATGGGAGCTGATTTAACAATCCCTTTTAATGGTAATAATTCCGAATCATTTGCAATGCAGTTTTATTTTGGTCCAAATAAATATGAACTGCTAAAAAATGTAGGGTATGGTGTTGAAAACTCTATTGATTTTGGTTGGCCAGTTATCAAACAGGTTAATAAATATATTATCAGAAATGTATTCTTATTTCTTAATTCAACAGGAATGCATATTGGGTGGGTTATATTATTATTAACATTTGTAATTAAGCTTCTTCTATTCCCTATTACTTGGAAAACCTATTTAAGTAGTGCTAAAATGAGAGTACTGAAACCAGAAATAGATGCACTTAAAGAAAAAATAACTGACAAAATGAAGTTGCAACAAGCAACGATGAGTCTGTATAGACAAACAGGAGTTAATCCTTTAGCAGGATGTATTCCAATGTTAATTCAAGCCCCTATTTTATTTGCTCTTTTTCGTTTTTTCCCAGCTACTTTCGATTTACGTCAAAAAAGCTTTTTATGGGCAGAAGATTTATCAACTTATGATTCAATTTATGAGTTGCCTTTTAATATTCCTTTTTATGGCGACCATATAAGTTTATTTACATTGTTAATGGCAATATCTATGATTTTCTATACCAAAGCCAATAGTCAAATGACTGCTGGAGCAATGGAAGGTCCTATGGCTGGTCAAATGAAAATGATGACTTACTTAATGCCGATATTGATGTTATTTTTCTTTAATAGCTATGCAGCAGGATTAAGCTTTTATTACTTAATTGCCAATGTTATTACTATTCTACAACAATGGGTTATTCGTAAGTGGATAGTTGATGAGGATAAAATTCATGCTAAACTTCAATCGAACAAAGTAAAACCAAAAAAGAAATCTGGGTTTGCCGCTAAACTTGAATCAAAAATGAAAGAGGCACAACAATTGCAAGATAAACGTAAGAAAAAATAAAATTATGAGACCATTACTTATTCTATTGCTATCCCTTACAATTGGTTTATTTGGCTGTAAACAAACTTTAGAAACCAAACAAACTAGCCCTACTGATGAGGTTAAAAAAGATGTTCCATTTATTTCTATGAAGAAAACTCCTTGTTATGGAAAATGTCCAGCATATTTGGTTGATATTTATGAAAATGGTGATGTATTATTTAATGGGAAATCGTTTGTAGATTATATTGGTGAGCATACAGGAACTATAACTCCAGAAGATGTTAATAGAATAAAAGAGAAAATTCATGCAATTAATTTTTTTGAATTAGAAGACAAATACGATAGTAATGTTACCGATTTCCCTTCTTGTATTCTTGATGTAAACCTAGATGGAAAAACCAAATCTATACTCGATAGAGTTGGCGGCCCTAAAGAATTAAAAGAATTAGAAAATTTAATTCATGAATTGGTTTTAAACTCATCTTTAACTAAAGTTGAAAAATAAAGCACTAAATTTGACTCTATATTTTATATAATAATGGCAATTGAAGTTAGAGAAGTTAAAACTGAAAAAGATTACAAAGACTTTGTAAATGTTCAGTTTACAATTTACAAAAACAACAATTTTTGGGTACCCCCTATTAAAAAAGATGAAGTAAAAGCACTCAAAACTGAGCATAATCCTGCATTCAGGTTTTGTAAGGCTAAATTTTGGAACGCTTATAAAGATGGAAAATGTGTTGGAAGAATTGGTGGTATCATCAATGATAAATACAACGAAAAAATAGAAGGAAAAATTGGTCGATTTAGTAGAGCTGAATTTATTAATGATAATGAAGTTGTAACCGCTTTATTTACGGCTGCCGAAAAATGGCTAAAAGACCAAGGAATGACTGAGGTAGAAGGTCCTTTAGGATTTACAAACTTAGATCATCAAGGAATGTTGGTTGAAGGCTTTGACCACCTACCCTCTGCTGCTTCAGAATACCACTTACCCTACTATAAAGAACAACTTGAAAGATTAGGTTATGATAAAAAAATTGACTGGATAGAATTCCGTCTATTTTTAGAAGGTATGCCTGAAAAAGCAAAAAGAGGTGCTGAAATTGTAAAGAAAAGAAGTAA
>CAXBPN010000169.1:0-5771 GCA_963977515.1 uncultured Flavobacteriales bacterium | reverse complement strand
AAAATCATTACTATTCAGTTCATTTAAAGATGTAGTTAAATCAACATTTACAAATTCGGTTGCTAAACTCGATACATTTAATGCACTATCAATTATTATTGAATAGATTCTACCTGCTGGTGTTCCTGCATAACGTATATCATCGCTTGGGTCATTACCAACGGTAATTAATGGTGAGTTAGTTCTTGTTTTATAAACGCTAACATTATCTACATCGTAAATACAGTTTCCGCTTCTTAATGAAATATAATTTCCTAAAGTAATTGGAGAAGAATCTGTCCAAGATGAAACAAAACCATCATCCATCCATACTTCTGTTTCTCCATTTGTTTTATCATAAACAATTTTAATGTCATACCATTGATTAGCATTAAAAACCAACGGCACTTCTTTTTCTAAACTAAACACATCATTTACCACTTTGTAGAATTGCAGTTTTGAATTGTCTTGTCTAAACCACACAAAATAAGAATTACCCCTATTCGGTAAACTTGCATCATCACTCATGTAATGAAACCCTGCTCTTTTGTTTGCTCCAACTCCGCTAATTTGCATTTGATACTGATATAAATACTTGTTGCTCCCATTTTGATTACATGAAACATAAATGTTTGTGTTTGCATTAGCTTCATCTGTTTGAGCAACATAACCTCCTAAAATATTCCAAATTCCTGATGAATCTATCCAGTCAGTATGAATTGCTCCGTTATTAAATTCATCATTAAAAAATCCATTTATAATGTTTGAACGCCATTCTATTCCATTGCTATCTGCCACTTGGTAGAACTGATGTTTAATACCGCTTCCTCCAATATTGTCTGCATCAGTAAAATTGCTCGTAAAATCATCTGTTGCAGAATTTGGTGGTAATGAAATTTGAGTTGTAGGTTTAATCGTATCAATAATACAAGAAGTAGCAATTACCCAACCATTGTTTTGTGTAGCTCCATCAGAGTGAAACCTCAGTGTTAAATTGCTTCCACTTCCTACAATTGTTCCTGGAGATCCGGTATCATTACAATATTTACCAATTAATGAGGCTGTTGTGTCTGCTCCATCAAAAATTTCCAGGTAATCATATTCACAGTTTCCAGCATTCCCTGGCTCTACATCAAACATTGAAAAATTAATTGAAATTGGTGTTGTTCCATTTGAAGAAATCAAATATGTATAATCTTCATTTAAGCGATATTTTCCAAAAGCTCCTCCTGTATCGTAAATTGTATCTGAACAAATTTGAGGGGCACAATCGGTAAATTTCTGTTCGATAACATCCCATAATTCGGTATAACCATCATCATAACCCAAAGCCCAAATTCCCATTCCACCTATCTCTAACCCTTTTATCCAATCGAGTCGTTCTGCTAAGCTTTCTTCATCCATTACATATGCTTGTCTCCAATTCCCTCCTGTTTGGTAAATATAATAAGGGGTTTCTGATTCACTATCATAAAGCCGAGTTGAATAATTTCCTGAAGTATTATTTTCTACATATTTATAGGTACGAGATGAGGAGAAATTACCTGTTGTAGAAGAAGGAACAGTATTACTCGTTGTTTCAAATTCATAACCATAATAAGGTAACCCTATCAACAATTTTTCTTTCGAAACACCTTCATCTAAATGATATAAAATTGATCGAATTAAATTGTAAGAACTCCATATAGTACCGCTATACAATGGATCTGTTGGTCCTGCTGTACTACTTCCGCTATAATAATATCCATAACCCATAATTATAAATTGATCCACATAATTGTTCAAAACAGCGAAATCAAAAACATTATTCCAATCTACCGAGTAGGTTGCCATAGTAACTGTTGCGTTTGGTATAGCTGTTTTAAGTTGATTGGAAAGCATAATCATAAAGTTGGTTAAGTCGTTTCTATTACTTCCCGAAACTCCTTCAAAATCGATATTTACTCCTGTAGCATTTCTATAATTTAACAATACTATTAAACTATCAATAAACGTTTGTTGAGCAGTAGCATTTGTTAAAAAAGTAGCATTATTAGACGAACCAAAATTAGTAACACATAGTTCTACTTTACAACCTGCGGCTTGAGCCATATCTATGGAAGGTGTCGTTTTCCAACTATAAATGCTACTATAATTTCCTGTAGAAGGAACTAACTCATACGAAAAATATGAAAATGTAGAGAGTAAATTAAAATCGTAATTATTATAAGCCGTACCAACCCAATAAGGATGCCAACCATAAACCGCATAATTTAAATTACATGCTTTTTTTTGCGTGTTTAAGTTTTCTGCTGTTCTAAACAACTCATCAAACTGAGTTTCATTTAATTCTCCAAACTGCTTATAATAATCGTTTTGTTCGTGGTGTATTGAAGTGTATTGAGCTTGTAAGTTTATAACAACAAAACTTAATAAAAGTATAGTTAAGGTATTTTTAAACATGAGGTTAGTTTTTAATTAATGATAGGGTTTCATTATTCAACTGCATAAAATAACTTCCAGATGAAAGTTCGTAAGGCGTTAAGTCAATTTTTATTTTTCCATCGAAAGGGGTAAACTGTTTATACAATATTATTCTCCCTGTAATATCAGTTAATTTCAGTTGAACTTTATCCGTTTCTTGTGTTTCAATTACCAACTCATTTTTAAAAGGGTTTGGATAAACTGAAAAATTAATTGTAGATAATTCATTTATTGAAGTTGTTAAATCTACATTCACCAATTCCTCCCCAATAATTGAAACATTTTTAGCATTATCTATTACAATAGATTTTATTTTACCTGCTGGAAAACCTTCGTATCTAATATCATCATTAGGTCCATTGCCAACAGTTATTAATTCGCTATTGGTTCTGTTATGATAAATTTTTAAATTATTTACGGTATAAACGGCATCTCCACTTCTAAAAGAAACATAATCACCGTTTGTAGTGTGTGGAGATAAATCTTGCCAAGAAGCTTTATATTCATCATTTACAAAAACATCAATATCACCAGTAAGTTTATCGAAGGTTACTTTAAAATCATAAAAGGTTGCGGCATTAAAATCATAAAATACATCTTGCTTTAGTTGAAAAGTATCGTTAACCACTTTGTAAATCTGGATTTTATCATTATCTAATCTAAACCAAGCGAAATAAGAATTTCCTCTATTTTCTAACGAAGCACTATCACAATAAAAATGTAATCCGGCTCTTCGATTTGTTCCAGCTCCTTCCAATTTACCTTCCCAATGATATAAGTACTTATCAAAAGTATTTTGATTTACAGTTGCGAAAATGTTGGTGTTTGAATTGGTATCTTCTGATTGCACTAAATATGCTCCCGAAATATTCCAAATACCAGAAACTGAAGTCCAATCTGGATGAATTGCTGTATCAAAATTATCGCTAAAGAACCCATTATTCTCATTTGCTCTCCATTCCACTCCATTATAATCTATTACTTGATAAAACTGATGTAAAACACCACTTCCTCCTACATTATCTGCATCAGTAAAGTTACTTGTAAAATCAGTAGTTGTAGGATTAGGCGAAGCCGAAATTAAAGTCGTTGGTTTTATGGTGTCGGGAGCAACTGATGACCATGAAATTTCAAACCCTGGGTTTGTTGTTGCACAATCTGAACGAAACTCTAATAACACATTTCCACTATTCACAGTTATAGTGGAAGGAATTGTTGTTCCTGTATATTCTCCAATTTTTTCATCAAAAGGAGTTGTTCCATTATAAATGTATAAATAATCCCATGTCGATTCTACATCAAAAGATGTTATGTTTAAGGTAATTGAAGATGCTCCTGTTGGCTGGATTAAATACAACATACGGTCATCATCTGGATAATTACCTGACCCACCAATATCTGTTACAGTTCCTGTAAAGTTATTATCAGTGGTTATTGGTGTGGAGTTATTAATTAATTTATAATAATAATCCCAATCCCAATTTGCTCCAGGATCTTCATGTGTCTGATTTGGATAATGCTGATGACCTTTAATCGTGACACAACTCCCTGGTATATTATCATATTTATAATGAGTTGTTCTTGCCCAAGGAAAATATGATATTCTTAAAATATTTATCCCATAACCACTTTGCGTAATATCTCGTACTAAATCAGCAGAAGATTGATACATTGCTGCAGTGTACCAAGTAGAATCGGTTACATAACCTTCGTGCTCTAATCCAATTGTATAAGGATTTTCTGAACCTACATGCCAAGCTTTGTTACTTTCTAAAACTACTTGCGTTACTTGCCCATCGCTCGAACGAAGTACATAATGGTAAGAGACATTAGATGTACAATTATTTGCCCACGATATTGCCCCTGCGTAAGTTCCTTGTATGGTATGCACAGTTACTGCAGAAACTGGTACTCCTCTAGAACTAAAATTACAACTTGTCAAATTTTCTAATGCAGGTGGATAATCTGTTGACTTTTTTGAAAGATTAGATTGCTGATAGACTTTATTTCCTTCCCCTTCAATATGCTGATTATTCATTATCACCTTTGCTGATTTCAGCACACTTAAATTTGTTTGTCCAAATACTTTTTCTAAATCATAATTTGGATTTGGAAAATTATAGGCTTCTTGCATTTTAACATCATTCATAAATGATAAAACTGCATATAAATGTGAATTTAAAGCAAAATCTTGTTTTACATTATCATTTGGCAACTCACTTAATTGTGTTAAAATGTGTGCTACATTTTGCTCTTGATATTTAAATGGACTTAATAAGCTTAATTGATGTTCATAAGCAGCTGCATATGCTAATATATTTTGTGCTGGGCTGGTTAAAATATTGTTAATGCTAATTACTGAAACTTGTGAAATATAATTTAAATTGTTGTTGAAATAGTTCTTACCATCTAATGTCAACCCCATAACCCCATAAGTTTTAGGTATTCCAGTACAACTTTCTTGAGTATTTTCTAAATGCTGAAATCTTGTCATGGTAAAAGATACCGCCTCTAAAACTCCCTTTGGAACAGAAGGATATTGTTGATAAGCATTATCAAACTCATTTTGATAATTATTTAGTGGTAATAATTGCTCTTGGGCTTTACAAAAGAAGTTAGTAATTAATAAAAGAGAGATTAAATATTTTTTCATAAAGTAGTATTTGTTTAACTTAATAAAGATAAACACTTTTTAGTTAACGAAAAAATATTATTTTGATTTACAATAGGTTACAACCCAATAGCAATACCTGCCCTTATAATTGGGTTAGGGTAAAACGAATCTTCTGTTTCATTAATATCCCACAAAATTAAAATAGATAAATAGGAACGCCCTCCAAAACTTTGCTTTAAACCGCCACCTAACAATACTGCTGTAGTAGTAATTCTAGCCTCTCTATTAAAAGAGTAATAGTTCATTAGAGCAGTTTCGGCGTGAGCCAAAACTGGTAAATCATTAAATAAATATTGAGTAAAAACGTTACCCCCATACATGTTTGTTTTGTAATCATAAACATTATTAGCGTAATAAATATAAGTACCACCTATGCCTACCAAAATATTATCAGTTAAATAATAACCGACTGTTGGTGCTATTTCAAAATAAGTAATATCTCCAAAAGTTGCCCCTAAACCTCCTCCTAGAGTAACTCTGTCCCAATCAAATTTTCCATCTGATTTTTTTGAGTCACTTTTTGATGAACCTCTATCATCTCCATATACATAAGCATCATTATCAACTTGTGCAAACATCACAACTGAAAAAGTTAAAGAAAGAATCAATGCTAAAATCCGAATCATAATGTCAAAAATACTAATTTTTAAAAGAT
>CAXBPN010000168.1:0-5855 GCA_963977515.1 uncultured Flavobacteriales bacterium | reverse complement strand
GCGTGTTTTCCATTAAATAAGCAATCGCTTTTTCTCTAGTCCATCTTTTTTGGTGGATGCCTGCATCTACAACTAAACGACAAGCTCTCCATAATTCCATTGCTAATCTTCCAAAATCAGAGTAAGGGTCTTGGTAAAAACCCATGTCTTTTGGTAATAATTCACAGTATAATCCCCAACCTTCGCTATAAGAAGTATAACCGCTATATTTTCTAAATTCAGGTAAATCGGTTAATTCTTGAGCAATACTTCCTTGCATGTGGTGTCCAGGAATTCCTTCGTGGTAAGCCAATGCTTCCATTTCGTAAGTTGGCATATCAGCCATTTTATATAGGTTGGCGTAAAATGTTCCTTTACGAGTTCCGTCAGGTGTACCTCTTTGGTAAAAAGCTTTTCCTGCCGATTTTTCTCTCCATTCTTCAACAGCTTTAACCTCCATTTTTGCTTTAGGTTTGGTATAAAACACTTCATCTAAATGTGCTTCCATACTATCAACTATGGCTTGGTAACCTGCAAGCATTTTAGCTTTTCCTTCAGCGCCATCAGCATAATAAAACTGTTGGTCTTCTTTCATAAACTTAAAAAAGTCTTGCAACGAACCTTCAAAGTTTACTTGCTTCATAATGGCTTTCATTTCATTATGAATTCGTTCAACTTCAGCTTTACCAGTATTAAAAATTTCATCACTGGTTAGGGTGGTAGTGGTAATTTCTTCTAAACGATAATTGTAAAAGTTTTCGCCATCTTCAAATTTCCAAACTCCATCATCAGTTGTCGCAAGTTGTTCTAGCTCTTTTAAATAAGTCACTAAGTTTTGGTAAGCAACAATTACCGATTCAGTTACCGCATTTTCTGCTGCAATAATAATTTCTTTTTTGTCTTCTTCTGTCAATTCAGTTTCAGCTAATTTGCCTGTAAGGTCTTTTATAAAAAGATTTTCGTTTACCTTTTTAGGATCTCCAATAATGTTATTACAATCGTTGTATAAATGACCAAACACAAACTTTGGAACAATAATGCCTTTGTCAGATCTAATCTTTAAGTTTTCGATTAATTGGTCGAATAAAGGTTTAATAGCATTTAAACGACTTACATAAGCCTCAGCATCTTCTTTGTTTTCGATTTGATGCATGTTTAATATAAACGAAGGCAATTCTGACTGGATTCCATGCATTTGGTTAACAGGGTAAGAGTAATGACGGTATTTATCGTATTTAATTTCACGCTCTAATCTTCGTTTGTATAAACGAAACGATAATTTAGTTTGCTCATCAAGTTTGTTAATGTTAAATTTTAAAAGTTCTGATAAATCATTCTTAGCTTCTTCTAAGTCTTTTATACTTTGAGCTTCAGAAATATCATTTAGCTCGCCTTGTCTGTCTTTTCTCCCTAAACGTGTTAAAAACTGAGGGTAATCCATTAAGTTACGTTCAAAGATATCAGCAAACCATTGGTTTAAACGAGCAACTTCTGTGCTATCAACTTGTGTTTTGGTTTCTTCTGTTTTTGTTGATGTATTGCTGTCGCAACTATAAAATAGTGGAATTGTAATTAATGCTAATGCTAGGCTTTTAATATTCATAGTTGAGTGTGTTAGGCTTTTAAAATATCGTTAATTATGTTGATGTGGTGTTGTGTGTGCATTCCAATAAAAATGATGCTTTTATCTCGTTTAAGCATTCCAAATAATGGATGCTCGAAATTACTTTTTTTAGGTAAGCTTTCTAAGTTGGCAACCAACTCTTTTGCTACGGCTAATTGCTCTTGAATATCTTTAGCTGAGATTATATCTTTTGGTAATACTCTTTTTGGAGCTTTTCCTCTACCACGAGGAATGCTTCCTTTTAAGAAAATTATAAAACGCCATTTATTAAATTTCCATTTGTAATTGTCAGGTTTAGAATCTATTAAGGCTTTACTAGCGTAAATGATTACTTTCAACGTATGGTCGATGTGCCAATCTATTCCTTTTTCAGAAACGTTGGGATTAATTTTGTTTGCATTTGGTAATGTTTTTTCTAAAGTATCGAGTTGTTGGAGTAGAAGCATGGTTTTTATTTATTGGTCAAAATCAAAAGAGTGACTATAATTTTTAATAATAACATCTTTATTAGCTTTATTTACCTCTTCCCTAAACGATTTGAAATTTTGATACCAGATTCTAGGGAGTATTCTTATGTTTTTAGTTATGCCTAAATCGTCTAGATATGTTATTTTCCAAAAAATAGAATGATTTAAAGTTGTCATGGTCATTTTAATTTTGAGTATGTTTTTTAAGGGAATAATCTCAGTTTGTGTTTCTCTCAAGATATACATATTCTGATTGTCATACTCAACAACTTTATTAATGCTAAAAAAAAGGAAGAAAGCAATGAAAAATAATAGAATTATGAAAGAGCCTGAGATTAAATTATAGGCTCCAAGCATGTAAAAAGCAACAAGAATCATTATTGTAGCTACAATTAAAAATAATAAAACATATTTGTGAAAACTTAAATCTCTTGAAATTCTCTTTCTTTCCATTATTAACTTAAAATAATATGTTTTTTTATATCCTCACTCCAATTACACAAACATCGTCAATCTGTTCAATATCACCTCTCCATTTCTCGAAAACATCATCTATTATCTGTTTTTGTTCTTCCATTGTTTTGTTTTGTATACTCAACAGAAGTTGTTTAAATGCTTTTGATTTGAATTTCTTCTCTTTTTCTCCTCCAAATTGATCTACATAACCATCGGTAAAAATATAAATGGTATCACCTTTACTTATACTAACATTATGAGTTATAAAATTACTGGTGTTACTATACATTCCTATGGGTTGTTTGTCAGCTTTTATTTCTATTATACAAAAACTGTCATCTTGAGCTTGTCGAAAGATAGACATGTTTGGATTGTTCAATACTTCGACAGGCTCAGTATGACAATCTCTTATTATCCATAATGGATTATGAGCACCAGCATATTTTAACTTCCAACTTCCACCTTCTTGCTGCAAACTACATAAGGCTATATCCATCCCATCTTTAACATCTTCATCGCTTTTATTAAATTCGGAAGTTACAATTTCTCTAGTTTTGTTTAAGATTTTACCAGGGTCTGTTAATCCATATTCTCTTACCGAACGATTAAGACCATTGTTGCAAATAACACTAACCATTGCTCCAGGAACTCCATGTCCAGTACAATCAGCGGCAGCAAAAAGAACTTTACCATCTTTATGTTCCAACCAATAAAAATCTCCTGCAACAATATCTTTTGGTTTGTATAAAATAAAAGAATCTTTAAGGTGTTCTTTTACAAGTTTAGATGGTGGGAGTATAGCTGTCTGAATACGTTTGGCATAAGTAATAGAATCTAGTATTTCTGTATTTTTTTCTTCAACTATTAATTTCTGTTCCTCAATAATTGCTTTTTGTTTACGTGTAATTCTTAATCGGTTAAAAATTAAAATGGTAAAGAATAACCCTAGAATAGTTCCGATGATTCCAGCAGTTATAATTAAGTTCTTTTTTTCAGATTCTTTTTGAGCGATATCATCTCTTCTTTTTTGTTCTGCCTTTGCAAGAACATCTTTTTTTTCTTGTTCAACTTTAATTGAATCTGCTTTTATCTGATATTGTTGTTTTAGTAACTCATTTTTAATTTCATCATTGACTAAGCTATCTTTCATCACAATGTATAATTCATAATTTGTGAGTGCTTTATCTCTATTTCCAATACTTTTGTAACTTTTATAAAGAGTGCTGGCTGCATCTCTAGTTTCAGTAGCCAGTCCAAGGTTTGTAGCCATTATAAGAGATTGGTTAGCATAATGAATGGCCTTTTTGTAGTTACCTTGTGTATTGTAGGTTATTCCTAAGCTTCCTAAAACACGAGTAATGCCTTTTTTATCACCAATACTCTCTCTTAATTTTAAAGCTTTTGAAAAGTACTCTATTGCTGTGTCTAACTTACCTAAATCATGATAAGCACTTCCAATGTTGACTAAAGAAAGGGACTGACCTTTTTTATCACCTATTTTATTTTGGATAGTTAAAGCTTGATTGTAGTTTTCAAAAGCTTTATCATAGTTGTTTTGTTTGGTGTGTAAAATACCAATGTTATTTAATTCGTATCCAATTCCACGTTCATCATTATCTTCTTCTCTAAGTTTTAGGCTTTTAGTGTAATATTCTAATGCTTTGGAGTAATCTCCTTGAGCCTTATATATAATACCAATATTAGTAAGTGCAGCTGCAATACCGTGTTTATTTCCAATTTCTTCTTGAATTTTTAAACTTTTATGATAATAGATTAAGGCTTTAGGTATGTCTCCTTGATTTTTGTAGATGATGCCAATATTGCTTAAACAAACGGCAACTCCTTTTTTATCATTAATTTCTTCCCTAATTTTTAAGCTTTTGGAATAGTAGTCAATAGCTTCAATAAAATCTCCACGACTAGCAAAAGATGCACCTTGAATATTAAGTGCTAAAGCCATGTATTTTTTTAGTCCTTTTTCTTTTGCATAATTGTATTGAATTTGAGCATAATAAAAAGAGCTATCTGGTTGTGTAAATAAGTAGCCATTCCAAGCAATTTCTTGAATTGCTTCCATTTTGATGGTGTCTTCAATGTTTGGATTGTTCCATACAGTCCAAAGGCTATCAATGTTAACTTGACATTGACCTTTGGTAAGAGATATAAGTATGATTGATATAGTAAAAAACTTCTTCAAAAATAAAGTAGATTAAGTATACGAATATAACTAAACTACATTAAAATTGGAAATAAATAAAGGCCTGCATACCAGAACTCATTGCTTGGTAAACACCGAAGAAGGTTAGGGTAGTCAATAAAACTTTAACAGCTAAAGGTAAGTTAATAAAGGTTTCTTGATACCAATTTTTGGTTTTGGTTGGTAGCCAATGTATAGCGTAACCAATTGCCATTACAATGAATACATTGCTGTAAGAAACCAATATAGCTGGGATTAGAGCAAAGCTAAAATTGTTTCCAATTTGGTGGATAATTTGCCAAGTCGTTTCCATACTTTCGGCTCTAAACCAGATACGGGTAAAGGTTATAAAGTTGAGTGTAATAAATACTTTAAAAGCAATGGCTAAAATATTATTGTACTTTTCGTAGGGACTTATCTTTTTCCAAAGTTTGTAAACCATTAATCCTAGACCATTTAATCCACCCCAAATTACAAACTGCCAACTTGCTCCGTGCCACAAACCGCCCAATAGCATGGTAATTAATAAGTTAATATTGGTGGTTAACCATGCTCTAAAGCGTTTTATCCAAATGGCTAAGAATACCAAACAAATTAACACCCAAATAAAAATGTACAGCACCAACATTTTACCCGAAAGTAAAACGATAAACAATCCAATAAATAAAGCACTAATCCATGTTCCCCAGCTTCCACCACGGTTACCACCCAAAGGAATGTATAAATAATCTCTTAGCCAACCCGAAAGGCTAATGTGCCAACGTTTCCAAAATTCGCCTACATTTTTAGCTTTATAAGGTGAGTTAAAGTTGGTGGGTAAGGAGAAGCCCATGAGTAAGGCAATACCAATTGCTATGTCGGTATAACCAGAAAAATCAGCATAAACTTGAAGCGAATAACCATACAATGCCATTAGGTTTTCAAAGCCAGTGTACATGGTTGGTGCATCAAAAATTCGATCGATAAAGTTTACTGCAATGTAATCACCAATCACTACTTTTTTGATTAATCCTTTTAAAATCCAAAACAACGATAAACCAAAGTTATATTTTGTAAGTTGGTGAGGTAAGTAGAGTTGAGGAATAAAATCGGCAGCTCTAACAATAGGTCCTGCAACCAATTGAGGGAAGAA
>CAXBPN010000167.1:0-5868 GCA_963977515.1 uncultured Flavobacteriales bacterium | reverse complement strand
CAGCATCAGCCAAAATAACAATACCATTAAAACTGATAAGTTGATTGTGAGGTAAAAAATTACTATTTAGAAGAATTGTCTTAAAGAAGCTTCGTATTTATACGGAGCTTTTTTATTAAATTCGCAATTGAAAATAAATCGTAAAAAATAAATCACAAAAAATGAAAAACGTAGCAGTAATTGGAGCAGGAACAATGGGTAATGGTATTGCTCATACTTTTGCACAATCAGGATATAAAGTAAACTTAATTGATATTTCTCAAACATCTTTAGATAGAGCTATTGCAACCATTTCTAAAAATTTAGATAGAATGGTGGCTAAAGAAAAAATAACTGAAGCTGATAAAGCAAATACTTTAGCAAATATTTCTACTTATACAGAAATGACGGAAGGTGTTAAAACGGTTGAATTAGTTGTAGAAGCAGCAACAGAGAATGTTGATTTGAAATTGAAAATTTTTAAGGCAATAAATGATGCAACAAACGAAAATGTAATTTTAGCTACAAATACATCTTCAATTTCTATAACACAAATTGCGGCTGTTACTAATCGTCCAGATAAAGTAATAGGAATGCACTTTATGAATCCAGTTCCAGTAATGAAATTGGTGGAAATTATTAGAGGTTATTCTACTTCTGATGAGGTAACAAATAAAATTATGGAGTTATCCAAAAAATTAGGTAAAACACCAACAGAAGTTAATGATTATCCTGGTTTTGTGGCTAATCGTATTTTAATGCCAATGATTAACGAAGCAATAATTACATTGCATGAAGGAGTTGCTGGCGTTGAAGAAATTGATACGGTTATGAAATTAGGAATGGCTCATCCAATGGGACCATTACAATTGGCTGATTTTATTGGTTTAGATGTTTGTTTGTCAATATTAAACGTTTTGTACGAAGGTTTTGGAAATCCAAAATATGCACCTTGTCCATTATTGGTAAATATGGTAATGGCAGGCAAAAAAGGAGTGAAATCTGGAGAAGGTTTTTATTCTTGTACTCATGGTACAAAAGATTTAATCGTTTCGAGTCAGTTTAAATAATTGATTTATATACAACTTTAAAAAATCGTTACTTAATTTTAAGTAGCGATTTTTTATAATACAAACTTCAGTTTTTCGTTTCAATTAAGTTGTCTCGAATAACTATATTTGCTACAATCATTTAGATTTGAAAAAAGCATCTGTATTCATCATAAAATCATTTATAGGTCCTTTTATAATGACCTTTTTTATAGCATTATTTGTATTGCTGATGCAATTTATATGGCTATATATTGATGATATGTTAGGTAAAGGGTTGGAGTGGTATGTAATTGCAGAATTATTATTGTATGCTTCAGCTAGTTTGGTACCGTTGGCAATGCCACTTTCTATTTTATTAGCCTCCTTAATGACTTTTGGAAATATGGGAGAGCATTTTGAGTTGGTTTCATTTAAAGCTGCAGGAATATCGCTTCAAAAAGTAATGCAGCCTTTAATTATTTTGGTAGCAGCTTTAAGTCTTGGTGCTTTTTTCTTTGCAAACAATGTTATTCCTGTCGCTAACCTTAAATTCTATTCATTATTTCACGATATACGTTCTCAAAAGCCTGCTTTCAACATTTTACCAGGTGTATTTTATAATGAAATTGATGGTTATGTAATTCGGGTAAAAGAAAAAGAAATTAGAGAAGAAGGTGATTTGTTGAAAGATGTAATGATTTATAATCATACTGAAAATCAAGGAAACAGACAGTTAACCATTGCAGACTCTGCAATTATGAAAATGTCAGATGATAAAAGTTACTTTTCAATAAAACTATTTAATGGAATTGATTACCAAGAAAAATATGAAGGTAGAAGAGATAAACTTTATCCTTTATCTCGGTTTATTTTTGAAGAGCATGAAATGCGAATTGATATGTCTGGTTTTAAGATGGACAGAACAGATGAAGAACTTTTTAAAGAAGATTATCGAATGTTGAATTTGGATCAATTGGCGAATAAAACGGATACTTTAATTAAATATCATAACCAAAGAGCTGAAAAATTTTACAATGCAATTCAAACATCATATTTAGTTAACGATTCTCTTAGTAAAAAACAAATGGTTGATTCTAATCAATACGCATCTATAGAGGAGGTGTTGAACACCTTTAGTAACGAACAAAAAAAACAAGTATATAATATTGCTTTAAATGCAGCAAGAACAAATAAAGGTAGAGCTTCTGCTGCTATGGTAGAAATGGATTATCAGCAAGAAAACTTATTGAACATTCAAATAGAATGGCATAGAAAATTTACATTTTCAATAGCTTGTTTAATTATGTTTTTTATAGGAGCTCCATTAGGAGCAATAGTACAAAAAGGTGGGTTGGGAATGCCCGTAGTAATATCAGTTGTATTCTTTTTGTTGTTTTGGATCTTATCAATGATGGGAGAAAAAAGTGCAAAAGAAATGGTAATAGAACCATATCAAGGAATGTGGTTAGCAACAGCTGTTTTGTTTCCTTTGGGTATATTTTTTACCTATAAAGCAACTACAGATTCAGCGATGTTTAACTTAGATTCGTATTTTGCCTTTTTTAAAAAAGTATTTAAAAAGAAAGATTGATGAGAGTACTTCAAATATGTTCAAAACCGCCTGTTCCTTCAGTAGATGGAGGTTGTAAGGCGATGAATAATATTACCGAAGGGTTATTGTCAAAAGGTGTGTCAGTAAAGGTGTTAACGATTAGTACTGACAAGCATCCATTTTTAAAAGAAAAAATGGAATGTAGTTATTTAAAGAATACTGCAATTGAGCATTGTTACATTGATACAAACGTAAAACCCATAGCTGCATTTTTCAATTTATGTAAATCCAAATCGTATAATCTTAGTCGTTTTTATTGTCAGAAGTTTGAAGAATTAATCGTTTCAAATTTAGCTAATAATGAGTATGATGCAGTTATTTTAGAAGGACTTTTTGTTTCAGGTTATATTGAAGCTATAAGAAAGAACTCAAAAGCGAAGTTGATATTTAGAGCTCATAATGTCGAACATGAAATTTGGGAAAGAAACTCAAAAAATGAAAGAAAAGGGTTGAAAAGATTTTACTTAAAGAAATTAGCTGAACAGCTTAAAGCTCAAGAAATACTTTTATTAAGTCAGGTAGATGCGATTGCATCTATTACTCAAAAAGATAAAAATCAATTTGAACAGTTGGGTTGTAAAACTCCAATTCAAGTTATACCTTTTGGCATTAGTATTAAAGATTATAAAATAGCTGAAACTCAACCTCAATTTTCTTTTTTCCATATAGGGAGTATGGACTGGATGCCAAACCAAATGGGTATTAAGTGGTTATTGGAAAAGGTTTGGAATAAAATAGAGTCGCCTAATGAGAAAACAACATTAAGGTTGGCTGGTAAAAATATGCCAGATTGGTTGTTAAAGTTGAATCAAAAAAATGTTGAGGTTGTTGGTGAGGTTGACGATGCGATAGACTTTATCAATGATAATCAAGTAATGGTCGTTCCTTTGTTCTCTGGTAGTGGAATGCGAATTAAAATAGTAGAGGGTATGGCTTTGGGTAAGACGGTAATAGCAACTACAATTGCTTTAGAAGGAATAGATTTTACACCTAATAAAAATGTTATTCTTGCTAATACAAAAGAAGAATTTATAAAAGCAATAAATTGGTGTTTAAATAATATAGAAGAAACGAAATTAATTGGGGGAAATGCAAAACAATTAATTCAAGAGAAATACGATAACGATTTGATTATAAAAGATTTAATTAACCTTTTTAAGCCTTTATGAAAATAGTTGTTCTACTTTCTCGATTCCCCTATCCTTTAGAAAAAGGAGATAAACTAAGAGCATATCATCAAATAAAAGAGCTTTCAAAAAACAATGAAATAATCTTATGTGCCATTTCTGATTGTAAAGTACCTCAATCTTCAATTGATGAATTAAGTAAATACTGTTCAAGTATTGAGGTAATAAGATTATATAAGCTAAAAATTTACTGGAATTTATTGATGCAATTGTTGTTCAGTAATAATTCGTTGCAGGTATCATATTTCTACAACAAGCAAGCACAAAAAAGAATAGATTTATTATTAAATAAGTACAATCCAGATCATATTTATTGTCAGTTGATTCGTGTCGCAGAATATGTGAGGAAATCTAAAATAAAAAAGACCCTAGATTACATGGATGCTTTAGCTCGGGGAATGGAGAGAAGAATAGAAAATGCACCTTTTTATCTAAAACCGTTTTTAAAAATAGAAACAATTCGATTAAAAAGATATGAGCACTTTATTTTTAATGATTTTGATAATTCAACTATAATTTCAATTCAAGATAGAGACTTAATTGTAAATATTAAAAATGAATCAATTAAAGTTGTTCCAAATGGTGTTGATTATTCAATGTTTAAACATCGAGAAGTAGAAAAGAAATATGATTTAATATTTACGGGAAATATGGCTTATCCTCCAAATGTAGATTGTGCTGTGTTTTTAGCAAATGAAGTAATGCCGTTAGTTTGGGAAAAACATCCTTCAATTAAATTAGCAATTGTTGGAGCTACTCCAGAGGCAAGGGTTTTAGCATTAAAAAGCGATAAGATAATTGTGACAGGTTGGGTAGAAGATATATCGGAATATTATGCCGCATCAAAAATATTTGTAGCACCTATGCAAATTGGTACAGGATTGCAAAATAAATTATTAGAAGCGATGGCAATGAAATTACCCTGTGTAACTTCTAGTTTAGCTAATAATGCTCTTGGTGCAGAACATAACAAAAGTGCTTTAATTGGTGAAAATCCTAACGATTATGTAAATTACATTGTTTCTCTCATTGAGAATAATGAACTTCGTAATTCTTTAGCCGAAAATGGGTATGAATTCGTGAAACAATATTATACATGGGAAGGAACGACTAGTTTATTGGAAAATTTAATGACATCAAAATAAAATGGAAGACTTAAAAAAAATAATTGAAAATACTTGGGATAATCGAGATTTATTAAAAGAAAATGAATCTCAAAATACCATTAGAAAAGTAATTGAAATGCTTGATAAAGGAATTTTGAGAGTTGCTGAACCAAAAGGTGATGGATGGCAAGTTAATGAATGGATAAAGAAAGCTGTCGTGATGTATTTTCCTATTCAAAAAATGAGAACGATAGAAGTTGGTCCTTTTGAGTTTCATGATAAAATGAAATTAAAAACTAATTATGCTGAATTAGGAGTTAGAGTTGTCCCTCATGCAGTTTCTAGATATGGCGCATTTTTAGCTAAGGGAGTTATTATGATGCCATCTTACGTTAATATTGGTGCTTATGTAGATTCAGGAACTATGGTTGATACGTGGGCAACAGTTGGTTCGTGTGCTCAAATTGGCAAAAATGTACATTTAAGTGGAGGTGTCGGAATAGGCGGGGTTTTAGAGCCTTTACAAGCAGCTCCAGTAATTATTGAGGACGATTGTTTTATAGGTTCTCGTTGTATTGTTGTTGAAGGAGTTAGAGTTAAGAAAGAAGCAGTACTAGGAGCAAATGTTGTTTTAACAAAGTCTACAAAAATTATTGATGTAAGTGGACCAGAACGAATAGAATATAAAGGAGAAGTTCCTGAACGTTCTGTTGTAATTCCGGGTTCTTATACGAAAGAATTTCCTGCAGGTAAGTTTAATGTGCCTTGTGCTTTAATTATAGGAACGCGTAAAGCTAGCACAGATTTAAAAACTTCACTAAATGATGCTTTAAGGGAATATAATGTGGCTGTTTAAATGAATTTTTGGAATAAAAAAAACCGAAGTTTTCACTTCGGTTTTTTTTATTGGTGACCTCGGAAGGATTCAAACCTTCAACCTCCACAGCCGTAAT
>CAXBPN010000166.1:0-5873 GCA_963977515.1 uncultured Flavobacteriales bacterium | reverse complement strand
CAGCTTTAAATTCGTTAAAAGTTGTCTCCACATCATCCACACAAATAATAACACCTTCAATTTTATTCTTAGCTAAAAGCAACTCTGTGATAAAAGGCATTGCATTTTTCTCGAAAAAATTCAACTGTAAGAAACTATTATATTTTGGTGCTAATTTTGTTTGATTATTCGTAAACAAAATCACTTTATTCTTAATAAAAACTTTATACATTTGCGAAATGATATTTAATAAAGAATCGGCAACAAAAGTAGCCCAATCGTTATTACAAATTAAAGCGATTAAATTACAACCTGCAAATCATTTTACATGGGCATCAGGTTGGAAGTCGCCAATATATTGTGATAATCGAAAAATATTATCTTATCCAAAGGTAAGAACTTTTGTTCGTCAACAGTTTGTTGAAGCCATAGAAAACAACTACCCAAATGTAGATGTAATAGTTGGTGTCGCTACTGGTGGCATTGCCATTGGAGCACTTATCGCTGAAGATATGGGGTTGCCATTTTGCTACGTTCGTTCGGCAGCAAAAGGACACGGCATGCAAAACTTAATTGAAGGAGAAGTACCTACTGGTAAAAATATAGTGGTTATTGAAGATTTAATTTCTACGGGTGGAAGCAGCTTAAAAGCTGTTGATGCTTTGAGAGAAAGCGATAGCAACGTTTTAGGTATGGCTGCCATTTTTACTTACGATTTTGACTTAGCAAAAAACAACTTTAAGGATAAGAAATGTAAATTGTTAGTGTTAAGCGATTACAATACATTGATACAAGCCGCTGAAGCTGAAAATTACATTACCGAAAAAGATGTACAATCATTAACCGAATGGAGAGAGAACCCTTCTGAATGGTCTCCAAAATAGAAAACCTATGATAATTGATACTACCCCTAAATTGGTAAACGCTAACGCTGAAACCGTTTATAATTTTTTATTCGACATGAATAATTTTGAAGGATTATTTCCTGCCGACAAAATAGAAAACTGGGACTCTACTGAAGAATATTGTACCTTTAGAATTAAAGGAATGACTGACATTGGTTTAAAAAGAGTAGCTGCTACGCCCAATTCTTTAATTTATTTAGATTCTTACGGTAAAGTGCCTTTTAAATTTACCCTAAACATTTTTTTAGGAGAAAAAGAAAACAACACTACCGAAGCCAAACTAAAGTTTGATGGCGAAATAAACCCATTTATGAAAATGATGGTAGAAAAACCACTAACTAACTTTTTTAATATGCTTTCTGATAAATTGGTAGAGAAGTATAAATAATTACTCTTTATAAGATTTACAAAAGCCACTTTTTTATTACAAGTCCATCTTAATCAGTCCGAATATATTCGGAGTCTCAAGGGAGGAAACTCCTCTCCTTGAGGGGAACCCGAGAGGGGTGATTCTTCTCAAAAATTATGAAGCTTTCAACTGTTTATCTAAAATAGCCAAACCTTCCTCAAAAGAACAAGGCGAATAACCTAAATCATTATAAGCTTTATCTAAAATAAAACCTGTTTTTGGTGGTCGTTTAGCTACTTGATTTAACGAAGATGATTTTATTGGCGAAATGATAGATTTGTCCAAACCGTAAAAATCGGCAACAGCATAAACCAAATCAATTATACTCATTACATCTTTACCTGATAAATGATAAATACCTTCGGCTTGTTTTTCGGCAATTAGCCAACAACCCATGGCTAAATCTTCTGCTAAAGTTGGCGAACGGAACTGATCATCAACTATTGTTAAAGGATTACCTTTTTCTAACGCTTCTTTTGCCCACAGAACGATATTGCTTCTGCTCATGTTTTCGGCAACACCATAAACAATTATAGTACGAGCTATTGCCCATTTAATGTTACTTGCTTGTAATAGTTTTTCTGCTTCGTATTTCGATTTACCGTAATAACTCAACGGGCTAGGCTCGTCTGTTTCTTTGTAAGGTCCTGCTTCGCCATCAAAAACAAAATCGGTAGAAAGATGTATTAAATGTGTATTGTGTTTTTTTGATGCAGCTATCATGTATTTTACTGCATTTACATTTAAATCCCAACACAGCTCTTTATCCGACTCACACGCATCAACATTTGTCATTGCCGCAGTATTAATTACGGTATCTGGCTTAAACTCATCAAATATAGCTTCTACTTCTAGTTGATTAGTAATATCAAGACTTTTGTAGATATAACCCGATTGATTTGAAATTCTATTGTTTCCTTTAGATGTCGCTAAAAGCTCTATGCCCTCTTTATTTGCTAATAGTTTTACCAGTTTTTGTCCAAGTAAACCATTGCTCCCCGTAATTAAAATTTTCATTAAAACTTAACTTATTATTGTTTTAAAATACTCTGTTGAGTAGTAATATCTCTAAAAGCAGTAATTTGATTTTCGGTACCTAAAACAAAAATCTTTGCTTTGGGCATTATAATCGTATCGGGTGAAGGATTTATGATGTACTCTCCCTCTGGTGTCCTAAATCCAACAATATTAGCTCCAGATTTATCTCTAATGCCTAATTCTCGTATGGTTTTATTCTGAAATTCCATTGGTAAATTTTCAAAGGTAATTTCTTCTAAATTGTTTGAGTCAGCACCTTGACCCATTACATAATCCATAAATTCAATTACATCTGGTTTTATTACCAATGAAGCCATGTGAGCTCCTCCAATTTTATCGGGCATTATCACATTATCTGCTCCAGCTCTACGTAATTTCTTATCCGAGTTTTCTTCTGATGCCCGAGTAATAATTAATAAATTCGGATTCATCTCTCTAGCAGTCAACACCACAAACATATTATCTGCATCTTTTGGCAAGGTTGTAATTAACGCTTTTGCTCTACTTATTCCTGCCCTTTCTAAAGTTTTATCTAAGGTAGCATCTCCTTCAATAAATGGAATAGTTTGCAACTCCCTTATTTTTTCTAAAATTACTGGGTCTTGCTCTACTAAAACATAGTCTTTGTGATGAGCATGCAATTCAGCTACAGCTTGTTTACCATTTCTACCGTAACCACAAATTATTGTATGATTTGAAATTTTTTCCACTTTTTTATTTACTCTTAAATCCTTAAAATATCGATTAAATTCTCCTCCTAAAACATAAAAAGTAATAGAAGTTACTGCATAGGCAAAAGTACCAAAGCTAAAGATAATTAAAAAAGCGGTAAATACCCTTCCTTCTGAAGATAATGGGCGTACTTCGTTAAAACCAACAGTTGAAATGGTAATAATTGTCATATAGAAAGCTTCTCCTAAAGAGTAATTTTCTATAATTCTAAACCCAAAAACACCAATTAAAATAATAATTATCAGTAACGATAACGCATAATAAATCTTCTTAAAGTGCTTAAAATTTAACATTAGTAGTATTTAGATGTCCCAAACTGATTTACGTTTACTTAGCTTAAAATATTCTTTGTGTTCAAGAATAAATGCCATTACTAAGTAAATAATAATTGGTGATCCAAAAGTAAGGAAGGAGAAATAAATAAAGAACAATCTGATACGAGAAATTTTGAGTTGGAGTTTTTCACCCCACCATTCACAAACCCCAAAAGCTTGTTTCTCAAAAAAAGATGAAATTCTAGATATCATTAAATTGATTGTTTTAACAGTTTATTTCCAATACTGCAATTTAAACATTTTTTTTCAGAACAATAATTATTCTTTAATTCTATTAATGCTTGGGATTGTAAAGCATTGTTTGGATTAATGTTTAGAGCCTTCCAATTTGTTATTATACTATTATTTTCTGCTTTTAATTCCTCTAGCCAATTTAATGATTTTGAAACAATTTCCTCATCATTAATAGTTTTACCATAAACAAACGTTACTGGAATTACTACATTGATTATAATATTATTGATTGTTAAACTCCCTAATTGTTTTGCTAAAACTTGCTTAGATGGATTCTTAAAATTAAAATGGTTATCCCAATAATTACTTGCTGAAACATTAAAAAGCGATTGAATACCTTCAAGTTTTTCAGTATTCACTATTTTGTTAAACATTCTTGCCTGCTTTACAAACAATTGTGCAATTTGAGCAATTCTTATGGTGGGGAAATTATAAGGACGTAATCTTAAAAACTTCCAAACGCTCATGTCTATTGGAGTTAACTTGAATTTATTTTTTAGAAAATCATATTCTTTTTGCAGTTTTAAATAATACTCATCTTCTTTTGTTTCATTTAAAAACCCTGCTTGACCAAAAAGAATTGCTTCAACACTTTCAATATTTCGGTGTTTTTCTAAGACTTTAAGTGGTGTATTTTGAGCTAATAATTCAAAAGGTAACGCATTTACTTTTAACCCAAAATATTTTACTAATAGTTGATAAAAAGTACTTTCCCAATCATTTTTATTTTGGGCTAAAATTATTTTTATTTCTTCAGCTTTACGCTCTAATCGTTCGTAAGCTAATCTTTCTAACCAAGAATTGATTGTAAAAGAATCTACCGCACTTATTTGATTTGCACACGGAATCCAAGATAGCGATTGATTTAAATTGTTATAGTTTTCGTTAACATTTTCAAGAATTATTGACTTTAATGCTACGGTTGGTATTGCTTGGTTTTTGCTATTTAAAATTTGTTCGTCGTTTTCATAAACAACATGAAGTATTACATTATCATACGCATTGTCATATTGATGTTTATGTTTATTCCAGTCTGACGACTTTATATGTATTTCAACATTTCCAACCCAAATCGTATTATCAATTTGAATTTTAGCATTAAAAAAGTCGGGACCAGCATCTGTATTATGCTGTCCCGACTTAATTATCTTAATATCTTCTAATTTAGATGTTTTTAAATTATTGGTGTTGAACAATTTAAAATTCCAGATATAATGAAGAAAATCTTCTTTCATTTTTATGCAAAGTCTTCCGGATTAACAGCATCACCTGAAGATGGTCTTCGTGCTTCCTTACTTGCTTTAGTAGCTTTTGCAATATTCGAAGGTAGTGTAGTTTTAGTAATTGTATCTGCCGACAATAAACTTGATTGAATTTGAGTTTGTAAATCTCCAACACTACTCGGCGAATAAGGCATAAAAATAGTATTTACTCCATCCTCAGCTAAACGGCTAATCGTATCATAATGCTGCGTCATAAATAACATATTCATCACTTCTCTACCAGTAACTCCATCTTCCATTGCACCTCTTACTTCTTCTACAGAATTTTTAAGTCCATTTGCAATAGCTACTCGCTGATCAGCAATACCAACCCCTTGTAATTTTTTACTTGTTGCTTCTGCTTCTGCTGCTGCAACTACTTTAATTTTATCTGCTTCTGCATATTCTTTAGCTGCTTCTTTCATTCGTTTTGCAGCATTAATCTCATTCATTGCATGCTTTACTTTAGCATCAGGATCAATATCTGTAATAAGTGCCTTCACAATGGCAAATCCATACTCTTCAATCGTTTCTGATAATTCCGTTTGAACTGCTTTTGCTATCTTATCTTTTTCGCTAAAAACATCATCTAATAACATATTAGGAACTTCCGAACGGATAGAATCAAACACATAAGATTGAATTTGTCGAGCAGGATTATCGAATTTATAAAACGATTGTCTTATCCCTTCATTACTTTCTACTACATAATATTGAACGGAAACAATCATTCGAACAAAAACATCATCCTTCGTTTTTGTTTCTACCTCTACGGGTAATTCCATTACTCTTAAATTAACAGTACCTGCTTTTTTATCAATAATTGGAATTTTAAGGTTAAATCCAGAACTTGCGATTCTATTAAATTTACCTAACCGTTCTATTACTACGGCTGTTTTTTGTTTTACGATAAAAAATGCTCCAAAAACAAATAGTACTGCAAATACAATAAATACTGTTCTTCCTATAAAAAATGATG
>CAXBPN010000165.1:0-5954 GCA_963977515.1 uncultured Flavobacteriales bacterium | reverse complement strand
GATTATGAGTAAGGAAAATGAATTAGAAAATGAAATAAAAGAAATTTTTCAAATTTACATTAGAACAAGACATTCTTATAAATCTTTTCTATGTCTATCAGAAATAGATGATATTTCCATGTTTTGGAGACATTTAACATTTATTTCGCAAAAAGATTTATTCATTGAAATTGATAAATTAACATCTTTTTCTGGTAATCAAAAATTTAGACTTACTACGCTTTTTAATAAGTTAAGATCAGGAGGTCATTTTCAAAAATTTAATTTTTCTGAAAAGAAATTAGATAACTGGAATAATGAATTAAATAAACTTAGTGATTATACACAAAAGATAAGTACCCTTCGAGATGAAAAATTTGGACACACTGATAGAAATAAAAAAGAGGAACATAAAACAATTAATATTCAATCATCAAAATTTAAAAAATTACTAGATATTATTGAGGATATTATCAAAACTATTTACTTAGACTGTCTTAATAAATATATAAAAGAAGATATTAATCATTTTATTCCAAAAATTAATCCCAAAAATGAGATTGAAAAAGCTTATTCTAAACTAACTTAATAATTAATATGTTCTCACCCCTCATCTCCAAAAATATTAACCTCCCTGAAAAGGATGTAAAAGCAGTTATTGCTCTATTAGAAAGCGGAGCTACTGTTCCTTTTATAGCCCGTTACCGTAAAGACATGACGGGCGGAATGGAAGATATTAATGTGTTTGAAGTTCAGAAACAGTTAGCAAAATTTAAGGAGTTGGAGAAAAGGAAAACACACATTTGTTCAGTTATTGACGAGCAAGGAAAACTCTCTTCGGATTTAAAAGAAAAAATTGACAATTGTTGGGATGAAAAAGTGTTGGAAGATATTTATTTGCCTTACAAACCGAAACGTCAAACCAAAGCAGAAGTGGCTCGTCAAAATGGGTTAGAAGGTTTAGCCAAAATCATTATTAAACAAGAGCAACAACATTTAAGTAATACTATTCAGCGATTTATTAAAGGCAATATTAAAACCAAAGAAGAAGCTATTGATGGTGCTAAAGATATTATTGCAGAATGGATTAGCGAACGTCAAAACACTAGAGACAGAATAAGAAGAACCTTTAATTATGATGGAGAGTTATACTCTAAATTAAAAAAAGGAAAAGAGCAAGAAGCCGAAAAATATGAATTGTATTTTGACTTTTCTCAAAAAGCAATTCAAGCACCATCACATAGAGTTTTAGCCATACTCCGAGGAACTGATGAAGGTTTTTTAACTTCTGGAATTAAAGTAGATAAAGACCGAATTTTAGACGATATGAATCGCTACTTCGTAAAAGGAAATGGAGAAGCTTCTAACATCGTAAAACTAGCAGTTAAAGATGCGTATCAACGCTTACTAAAACCTACTATCGAGAATGAATTATTAAAAGAAATAAAACTAAAAGCCGACCAAGAAGCCATAAAAGTTTTTGCAACAAATATTCGTCAATTGTTAATGGTTCCTCCTTTAGGAGATAAAAATATTTTAGCGATAGACCCTGGTTTTAAAACAGGATGTAAAGTGGTTTGTATTGACCAACAAGGAAATTTGGTTCATAATGAAACTATTTTTCCTCATCCACCACAAAATAAATTTAGTGCCGCAGCTAGTAAAGTAGGAAGTCTAGCCAATGCTTATAAAATTGAAGCCATTGCCATTGGAAACGGAACTGCTGGAAGAGAAACAGAAAACTTAGTTAAAAAAGTTCATTTCAATAAACCAGTAGAAGTTTATATGGTCAACGAAAATGGAGCTTCAATTTATTCGGCATCACCAATAGGAAGAGAAGAATTTCCTGATTATGATGTAACTGTTAGAGGCTCGGTAAGTATTGGAAGACGATTAATGGACCCTTTAGCTGAACTCGTAAAAATAGACCCGAAATCGGTTGGCGTTGGACAATACCAACATGACGTTGACCAAAATTTATTAAAAACTGAACTCGATTATGTAGTTGAGTCATGTGTAAATCAAGTTGGTGTAAATGTAAATACTGCTAGTAAATATTTACTACAATATGTTGCTGGTGTGGGGCCAGTTTTGGCTCAAAACATTATTGATTACAGAACAGAAAATGGAGCTTTCATTTCTCGTGAAGAGATTAAAAAAGTCCCTCGAATGGGAGCCAAAGTATTTGAGCAATGTGCAGGATTTTTAAGAGTAAAAGGCGATAATCTTTTAGACAATACTTCTGTTCATCCTGAACAATACAAAACCGTTGCAACTATTGCTAAATCGCTCAATAAAAAAATAGAAGATTTAATTGAGGATGAAACTCTTGTAAATACTCAATTAGATGAAAAACTAGTTGCTCAAGTTGGGAAATTAACTTTACAGGATATTTTAAAAGAGCTAGCCAAACCAGGCTTTGATCCTCGAAAGAAAATAAAGAAATTCAATTTTGACGAATCGCTTAAATCTATTAATGATGTAAAAGAAGGCATGGTTTTACCGGGATTAGTTACCAACCTTACCAACTTTGGTGCTTTTGTAGATATAGGCATTAAGGAAAATGGCTTAGTTCACATCTCTCACATTACGGATAGATATATTTCTAGTCCTATGGAAGAATTGGATTTAAATGATTTTGTAAGAGTTAAAGTGATTGCTGTTGATATTCCCAAGAAAAGAATTGGATTATCTATAAAAGATGCTAAAAGCTAATCTTCATCGTTTATCTTTTTCCAAAGAACATCTTTCAACTCCATTAACCCTTGTTGGGCAACCGAAGAAATAAATAACCAAGGTACATCTGGCATATCTTTAGCAATTTCAGCTTTTAATTCCTCATCTAACATATCAGATTTAGATATTGCTAAAATCCGTTCTTTATCCAATAGTTCAGGATTAAACTGCTTTATTTCGTTTAATAATGTTTGATATTCTTTATTAATATCATCGCTATCGGCAGCAATTAAAAACAATAATACCGAGTTCCGCTCAATATGTCTTAAGAATCGTAAACCTAATCCTTTCCCTTCATGAGCTCCTTCAATAATACCTGGTATATCTGCCATTACAAACGAACGGTAATCTCTATATTCTACAATACCTAAGTTGGGTACTAATGTAGTAAAAGGATAATTTGCTATTTCTGGTTTTGCTGCCGATAAAACAGAAAGTAAAGTAGATTTTCCTGCGTTTGGAAATCCTACTAACCCAACATCAGCTAAAACTTTTAATTCTAAAATATGCCAAGCTTCTTTATAAGGATCTCCAGGCTGAGCATATCGAGGTGCTTGATTTGTAGGCGATTTAAAATGATCGTTTCCTCGTCCTCCTCGTCCTCCTTGCACTAAAATTTGTTCTTCACCGTCTTCAGTAATTTCAAATAATACCTCTCCCGTTTCAGGGTCTTTTGCTATTGTCCCTAAAGGCACCTCAACATAAGCATCCTGTCCTTCTGCTCCAGTACTTCTTGAACCACTTCCTGCTTCTCCATGTCCAGCTTTTACGTGTCGTTTATATTTTAAATGCAATAAAGTCCATAAATTCTTATTTCCTTTAACGATTATATGACCACCTCGACCTCCATCACCTCCATCAGGTCCTCCTTTGGCTTCGTATTTTTCTCTACGAAAATGTCGTGACCCTGCTCCTCCATTACCTGAACGGCAATGAATTTTCACATAATCTATAAAATTTGTACCCGACATACCTTACTTCTACACTAACTATTTATAATC
This sequence comes from uncultured Flavobacteriales bacterium, assembly GCA_963977515.1. Classification (GTDB taxonomy): domain Bacteria; phylum Bacteroidota; class Bacteroidia; order Flavobacteriales_E; family Vicingaceae; genus Vicingus. Next base: position 2,238 of record CAXBPN010000165.1, on the reverse strand, counting down.
TTCGATAGCATTACACAAACGAGAAAAAATTTCCTCAATCGCTCCAACACCATCTATTTTTTGAAACTTATTTTTTGCATCATAAAAATCAGCCACAACAGATGTTTGTTTATTATAAACGCTAATTCTATTTGCTATAATACTTTCATCTTGATCATCTGCTCTACCGCTATCTTTTCCTCTCTCTAGCAATCTTTTAATCAACTCTTTTTCAGCAACATCTAAAGCTACCATTAATGATATTGATGTGTTTTTTGAAGCTAAAAATTTATCTAAAGCTTCTGCTTGAGGCGTAGTTCTTGGAAAACCATCAAAAATATATCCTTTAGCTTCTGGTGTTTTATCAACTTCCAATTCTAACATACCAATAGTAACTTCATCTGGTACTAATTCGCCTTTATCAATATAGGTTTTAGCTAATTTCCCTAAATCAGTTTCTCCCTTAATGTTTGCTCTAAATATATCTCCTGTTGACAAATGAACAAGGTTATATTTATCAATTAATTTTGCGGCTTGTGTGCCTTTTCCAGCTCCCGGAGGGCCAAACAATACTATATTTAACATATTATCCCTTTTAAATGCTAATCTTTTAGCACATATATTGAACTTAAATTTCTTCCTAATCCATCATAATCTAAACCATAACCTAATACAAAAGCATTTGGTATTTCTTTTCCTATATAGTCAATTTTATACGACTTTTTGTATGCTTCTGGTTTATATAATAGTGTAGCTATTTTTATACTTTTTGGATTTTTTTCTTGTAAAACATCAAAGAGTTTTACTAAGGTGTTTCCCGTATCCACAATATCTTCAACCAAAATAATATCTTTCCCTTCTATATCTTCATTTAATCCAATCAGTTCGTTTATCTTCCCCGTACTTTCAGTACCTTCATAAGAAGCCATTTTAACAAATGAAGTATAACAATCTAACGTAATTGATTTCATTAAATCGCCCATAAACATAAAAGAGCCATTTAACACACCTAAAAATATTGGTGTTTTTCCTTGATAGTCTTCATTAATATTTTGAGCAACTTTTTTAATCGCCAACTGGAGTTCTTTTTCCGAAATAAATGGTTTAAACGAAAGGTCTTTTACTGTAATAGTTTCCATAAAATAAATTGGATTACAAATGTAACTATTTTAATGTTTGATTTAGGGCTAATCCAACAGAATAAGTATTTTTGCCCAATCCCGTCCTAAATAAAATTGAAGACAAATCACGAATACCGAAACCAGAGTGTAAGGAGGTTAAAAGCATCATAAATCAAAGAGCACCCCCTGTGTTGCAATATTGGGTGGTTTTTCTTTCTTCAAAAAAGGTTCGTCAAGCCATTTTTGCAAATCAATTTTCACAAAAAGGTTAATTCTAAGGAAAGCTACTAAATTTGATAAATACCAGTTGTATTTTGCTAAGGCTTTCAGATATTTTAACACCAATATTGTAATTAAAGCTGTCCAAATTTGAATCATAACAGCATTTTTACTTGTGCCTATAAATGATTTAATATGAAGCAATTGCTTTATATCTCGGAAGAATATTTCTATATCCCATCGGCTTTTATAAAGTTCGCTTACCATATTACACGACCATTTAAGTTGATTAGTTATTAGTTCTATTACTTGCATATTCTTTTCATCCCAAATCGCTACTCTTCTTAGCTTTTTAGGATGTTTATCTTTTGTCTTCCCTGTTAATTCTATGATTTCATCTTTTAAAATATGGTGATGTCTATTTTCAGGCAACTCATTTTCTTTTACTACAGTAAATTTTAAGTTTTCTTTGTGTCTAATAACAAAAAACACCTTGTTGCTGCCCCAAAGGTTTAATAAATAAAAGTCATTGTAAAATCTATCAGCAACTATAGCACTTAGGGCTATTAAAGGTATGTCATAAGCCCCTTTATTGTCAGCAGTTTTACCATGGGTAATATTAACATAAGCAGGAAGGTTACCATCAAAATCAAGTAAGGTATGTAGTTTTACTGCACCTTTTTTAGTCTTGTATTTTGCCCAATCAAATAAAGATAAGCACAAACTAATTGTACTTGCATCCAATAAAAATATTTTAGACTTTATTTTGAATTTAACTTGTTTAAAACCTGATTGCTGTCCCAATTGTTTTTGCAACGCATAATAGTAATCCCTAAATAGCTCCCAGTTTCTATGTTTATTCTGATAGCTTAAATTTGATTTTGTTGGTCGATGTACATTTCCTAAATGATTTAAATTA
>CAXBPN010000164.1:0-5964 GCA_963977515.1 uncultured Flavobacteriales bacterium | reverse complement strand
GCTGCAACAGCTGCTGATTGTGCAGAAGCATCATAAAGACCTCTTTCTCCAATCAAATCCATTTTAAATCCACCAGCTTCGCTTCTATCAAACCATTTAGCAACTAATTGATTTGCTACTTTATTTTTTGTAAAATACTCGCTAATAGCTGGACTTAAATCTTTATCTTCTTTCTGTTTTTTCTCACCTTCAACCACTGGTTTTTCAATAACATAATCTTTAATGTTAAAAGATTTTTCAGCTATTGTATGGTCATTATATTTATCTGGAAAAGGTGCTTCATTGAACGTAGTTAATAAAACATCTTTTTTAGGAAGTTTCTCATCTTCAATAATCATAGTATGTAGCGAGCTTCTTCTGTATTTTACAGTTTGAGCTTTTTTATCTTCTATACCAATTTTACCTGAGTCTTTTTCTACTTTCTCTTTTTTCTCTTTTTCTTTCGCCTCTTCTTTTAACTCTGTGTCTTGTGCATAAGAAACACTAGAAAGTAACAATAAACATACTGGTGCAATTTTCATTAAGTTTTTTACATCAGCAAATTTTAATTTCATTAAATCTTTTTTATAATTAATATAATAGTATAAATAGTTGTCTATTGTTTTTTATTTTGATTCTTGATTTTTAATTTGCTCTAACTGATGAGGTAAATTTTCTTTAGTAACATTCAATGCTTTTGTCGCAGTATTAATAGCTTTAACAGCTTTCATCGAATTAGTTTTTGGAGTAATCGTTTTAGCTTCTTTCATTACATCTGCCGATTGACCTAATAATCCTTTAATTTCATTTGTTTGGTTTTCTATGTCATTTTTTATTGACTTAATCTCCCCTACATTTCCTGCTGCATTTGATAGTTTCTCAGTTAATTTGATATTTCTTTCATAAACATCAAATGATGAATCAACAAATTTATCAGTAGCAGCATGCCCTACAATTCCTGGTCGTTCAATAACCTTTTCTGTTTTTTCCTTTTTTCCTTCTTTTTGAGCAAATGTATTAACAGACATTCCTACAACTAATAGTGCAACAAATGCAGCTTTTCCTAATAATCCAATTTTTTTCATACTTTTTTTTGTTAGTTTATTTATTTTGTTAGTGTAACAAATATAGATTAAAAAGTTTGAAATCAAATTATAAATATACAATGTTGATATTTAAGCTTTTATTAACATTTTTCATCATTTAATTTACATAAAAAAATAAAGGGAGACTGAGTAGTCTCCCTTTAATTTATACATATTGGATTAAATAATTATTTAAACTTTCAACAGAACTACTAAATGTAAACTGTTCATTAACCATAAAATAATTTTCTTTATCAACCACCTTTTCATACGCTTTCTTAGCTAATACTAATTTATGTGAGTCAAAACTAAAATGACTCATTAGTATCGCAACTTGTTCCGTTGTAAAATAATTATCTCTTAGTGATTGTTTTATGATTACCAACTTTGTAGCATCAAAGCTTGTATTATTAACAACCCTCACTAAATTATTAAAGCTTGGTTCTGAAATTACAAATGGTGTTTCTTCATAATAAGGATGAGGATTATTATTATAACTGTTTCCATATTCAAACCCTTCAAAATTGTCCCAATTATATCCATTCGATGTAACAAATCCGTCTTGATGTCCATAATCATTATGTCCGTGTCCAACATTTTTCTTTCTTACCTTTATATCTAACCTTCTATTTTTATTTACAACTGTACTAACTTCAGAATTATGAGGAATATTAATTGTACCATTATATAACACTCTCTTTAAACCTCCATAACCATGATTATTTGGTGTTATCTTTATTACTTGAATTTGATGAACTCCTGGACTAATATTTGCCAAATCAAACTGATTTGATTTTGCAAACTCATGATTATCAAAAATTACTGTAAAACTAGAATGATTCCATAATTTCATGTTAAGTTCTGATTTGTTATTATTATAATTGCCATATCCATGAGCACTTGTTAAAGTAATTAACCCAAAAATTGCGATAAAAAATAAATTTAGCTTTTTCATAACTTGGTCCTCCTATAACTTTAAATTAATAATTACTACCTCAATTTCAATTAGTATGCCAAACTTAAAAGTGATAATAAATACAAGTTATCATCATATATTAACGTTAACACTTTTTAACTTTCCTTAGCATTTAATTTCATTATATTTGTTAATAAGTCAGAAATGTCAACTATGAAAAACTTAATATATACCATCATATTCTCTATTTCTTTAATAGGTAATGCTCATGCCCAATATGGAACTGATGGAGGAAGGAAGTTTGATAATTTACTTCAATACATCAACTACGCCTATGTAGATTCAACCGATGAAAACAAATTAGTTGAAAGTGCTATTGTAAATGTGTTAAAAGAATTAGATCCTCACTCTGTTTATATACCTGAAGAAGAATTAAAAAAGATGAATGAACCATTAGTTGGGAATTTTGAGGGTATTGGAATTCAATTTAATATATTAAAGGACACGCTGATTGTTGTTTCTCCAATTTCTGGTGGTCCATCAGAAAAAGTTGGAATTTTGGCTGGTGATAAAATTGTAAGTGTTGATGGGATAAATATAGCTGGAATTGGCTTAAAAAATAGTGATGTTCAAGATAAATTACGAGGTAAAAAAGGAACAAAAGTTAATGTAGGTATTCAAAGAAGAAACAATAAAGACCTACTTGATTTTACAATTACTAGAGATGAAATTCCAATTTTTAGTGTTGACGCATCTTATATGGCAACTCCTGAAATTGGATATATTAAAGTAAATCGTTTTGCTAAAAATACGGATGAAGAGTTTAAAGAAGGTTTAAAAAAATTGCAGGAACAAAAAATGAAACACCTTATTATTGATTTAAGTGGTAATGGTGGCGGATATTTAAAAACAGCGATTCAGTTAGCTGATGAAGTTTTAGATGATAAAAAATTAATTGTTTTTACAGAAGGGACTAAAAGCCCAAAACAAGAGTATTACACATCAACAACTGGTGGGTTTGAAAAAGGAAAACTCGTTATCTTAATTGATGAGGGCTCTGCTTCTGCTTCAGAAATAGTAACTGGTGCAGTTCAAGATTATGATAGAGGTTTAGTTATTGGAAGAAGATCTTTTGGAAAAGGATTGGTTCAAAAACCATTTAGTTTAACTGATGGTTCTGCAATTCGATTAACAGTTGCACGCTATTACACACCTTCTGGAAGATGTATTCAGCGTTCTTATGAAGATGGAAAAGATTCGTATTACAATGAATTAGCTAGAAGATACGAACATGGAGAATTAATGAATGAGGATAGTATTCATTTTCCAGACTCATTAAAATATCAAACTTTAAATAGTAAGCGAACTGTTTATGGTGGAGGTGGTATTATGCCTGACATATTCATTCCAATTGATACTTCTATGTATTCAGATTTTTTTGGGAAAGTTAATCGAAAAGGGTTGTTTAATGAATTTACTTTATTATTTATGGATAATAATAGGAGTCGTTTAGAAGAACAATATAAGTCTGTAGAAGACTTTTCAACTAATTTTAATACTGAAGAAGAATTATTTAAGGATTTTATTGCTTACGCTGAAAAAAATGAAATTGAACCAAAAGAAGATCAAATAAATACTTCAAAAACTTTAATTTTAACTCGATTAAAAGGTTTAGTTGCCAGAAACATTTGGGGAACTTCAGCTTATTATCAAATAGCAAATAGTTTAAACAATTCATATTTAAAAGCTATTGAAGAGATTAATAGTGACTCATTTAAGAAAGAAAAATTAGTTTACAATTAAAATTATTATAAAAATGAAAGAAAACTTAAAAATTGGCTTATTAGGAATTATCGCATTAACTTTGATTGTTGATACATTTATAATGGATCATTCGCATTCAGGTGAAATATCAACCACTCCTACAAGTAATATTGTAGCATCGCCAACACCATCTACTAACAATTTAATGCCAGAAAAAGTTATTACTCCTCCTGCAAACACTCCTCCTGTAGTAAATAGACCTACAACAAATATTAGTTTTGCAGAAGCAAGCCATAATTTTGGAGAAATTATGCAAGATTCTAAAAATACTTATATTTTTAAATTTACAAATACTGGTAATGAGCCTTTAGTTATCGAAAATGCAAAAGGATCATGTGGTTGTACCGTACCTACATACCCTAAAGAACCAATTGCACCTGGAGCAACTGGCGAAATTGAAGTAGTCTATAGTCCTGGTAAACAACAAGGGGAACAAAATAAAACAGTTACTATAACTGCGAATACAGAACCAAATGTTACAACACTTAATATTTCGGCAACAGTTAAAACACCTTAAAGTAAAAATAGATTTAAACAAAAAGAGTCCCGAAGTTTCGGGACTTTTTTTGTTTAGCTAAAGAAAATACAACTATGCTTTATTTATCGTAGCATGTGTTTTTTCTAGTATTTTAAAAGCAGCTTCTGTTGTTGCAGCTTCTGCATAAGTTCTTAATACTGGTTCTGTTCCTGAAGGACGAATCATTACCCATTCGTCGTTATCAAAGAAATATTTAAATCCATCAATAGTTTGAACTTCATTCACTTTTAAATCACCAAACTGTTTGTATTTATCATTTTTGCAATTTTCCATTATACGAAGTTTGTCTGCTTCTTTTAATTTTAAATCAATTCTTTCAAATTTAAAACCGCCAACTATTTGATGTACATCATTAATTAGCTCTTCAAGTGTTTTTCCAGATTTAACCATAAATTCCCAAATAATTAATCCCATCCAAATTCCATCTCTCTCTGGGATATGTCCTTTTACAGCAATTCCTCCAGACTCCTCTCCTCCTAACAATACATCATCATCAATCATGACACCTGCAATGTATTTAAATCCAATTTGTGTTACTTGATATTCTAACCCATAGTGGTCACACATCTTTTTAACTTTTGGCGTAACTGAAAATGCATTCACCACCTTCCCCGTCATCTTCTTTTCTTCAACCAAATATTTTATCAATAATAAAATAATGTGATGAGAATCAATAAATTCACCATTGCTATCATATAATCCAATTCTATCCGCATCACCATCAGTTGCTAATCCACAGTTAATTTGACCTTCAGCCAAATTAATCATCTCCGAAAATTCTAATAAATTACGGTGAATTGGTTCTGGAGCTATTCCTTCAAAACCAGGATTATAATCACAGTGTAAAAAGTCAATTTCAGGTAATAATCTTCGCATTACGTTCTGCCCTGCACCATACATTGCATCATAAGCAAAGTTCATATCAGAATTACGTATTGCATCCATATCGAAATTAGCTTCAACATGCTCAACATACATTGTTTCTAAGTCAATGTATTCTATTATTCCTTTTTCAAGAAACTTATCAAAATTTAATATTTCTAAATTGATGTTATTTTCTTCTGGAATTAAATCTTCAACCTCTTGAATTTCTTTAGGCAATAAAGGTCCCCCAAAACTACCTTTAAGTTTAAACCCATTATATGATGGTGGGTTGTGTGATGCAGTTATTACAACACCTAAAGAAGCTTTTTTCTTTAGTGTTCCTAAACTTACCATTGGAGTAGTCACAAAATCTTTAGCGATGTAAACTTTTATTCCAGCATTGGCTAAAACTTTAGCAGTTGTTTCTGCAAACATTTCTCCAGCAAAACGACAATCATGTCCAATAACTACCGATGGTTTTTTGAAATTATGCTTTAACCAAGTTGCAGTTGCAACAGCTACTCTCGCCACATTGTCAACTGTATAATCCTTAGCTATAATTGCTCTCCAGCCGTCAGTTCCAAACTTTATTTGTGCCATTTTAGATCTTTTTATTTTTAAGAACTACAAGATTAAAGATTTTTATATAAATAAACCCTATCGCTAAACAGTTTACTGATTTATAAAGTAAATTTGACCAACTAAATAATTTAAAAGATGAACGATATAAAAACACACAATTTTGCTGAATACTTTAA